>CAMDVY010000034.1 GCA_945878745.1 Klebsiella pneumoniae
GTTGATAGAATCTGCCAACTCCATTGGTTGTGACCTTACAGTTTGACTTCCGTGGTCATCCCTGCGCGCTCCGCGGTCAATCGTTCCCAAGCTCTGAACACCCATTCGCACCATGTTGTGTTGCGAAATTATTGTCTGATTGAGGTTAACTGGAATCAATGCTTCCGACTGATGCCTGTCAGTAGGTGTATTCCGGTGCGGGACCATATTCCCAGACCATAACGGTGACGCCCAACAAACCGACAAACGCGACCAGCGCAACGCCAAAAACTGCGCTGGCGTAGAGGAATCCGCGATCCCGCGGCACGCGCATCATGGGTGACACACCCAGAAAGAGCAGGTAGATGCACCAGCCGGCGACAACCACACCCAGCATGATGTCGAGCCAGAGGATCGGCAACAGACCCATGGGTCCTGCCAGGAAAAAGGGTGTCGCGGTGTAACTGACGAGTCCTGTAGCCGCGGCGTAGGACGCCCGCTCGCCATACGTGGTAGACATCCACCAGACCATGTAAGCAAGAAACAACACAGCGCCGATCATGGCGAAATAGAACATGACGCACATTGGCAGCGCGCTTTCGGCGGTGAGACGCATGACATCGCCGGCGATGGACCAGCCCTGTGTGGTCACGCCGTAGTACCAGCAGACGGCTGGCAGGATGGCGAGCGGAATGGTGTGTTGTGTCAGCACGCTTGCCGTGGATGGTGTAGTGCTGGCGATTTTTTCCCATGTTGATCGTGGTGCGATCAGCAGGCGAATGGCGTTAACGAAGGTGCTCATCGATGTCCCCTGATTTCTGATTGTCTTCGTCGAGAATGTCCATGGCATGCCGGTCGAGGTTGTTGAACTGCCCGCGACGACTGGCCCAGATGAATGCGAATGCTGCAATGCCTGTCAGTGCGAAGGTTGATGGAATCAGCCACAGCATGAGTTCCATCAGCCTGCAAGCTCCGTGTGACGGCCTGTCAATGGCATCTGCAAGAGACGGCTGGCATTGAGCAGCACGATGATGGAGCTGGAAGACATGCCGATCGCGGCGGCCCAGGCGGGAGCAAAGCCCGACATTGCCATGGGTATTGCGATCAGGTTGTACAGCACGGCCCAGGCCAGGTTCTGCCGAATGATGTGCTGGCAGGCGCGACCTGCTTGCAGCAGGTCAATGATCGCGCCTAGCCGACTGGTCAGCAGAATGGCATCGGCCCGTGATTTCACCAGATCGCTGGTCTCAAGCGTGGCCACCGAAACACTCGCTTCGGCGAGCGCAGGCAGATCGTTGATACCGTCGCCGACGTAGAGCGTTCGACCTGGGGTAAACGTCGCCGACTTCGTTTCTGGCCCTGCGTCGGCGAGGTAATCGATGCCCAGCGTGTTGGCTATCTGCTGGCAGGCAAGGTCGTTGTCGCCGCTGACCATGGCGAGCGAAAAGCCTTGGTCTTTCAGGTACATGATCGTTGCCTTGGCGTCGGCACGCAGTGGATTCTCAAGCAGAAATCGCGCAGCCGGCCGATCATCGACGGTCATGCAGATTTCCTTGAACTGCCCGTTGCCAGACGGCGGAAATCCGCATAATTCCGCCGTGCCCAGAGTGACTTGCTGACCTTTGACGATGCCGCGAACACCACGTCCGGGTATCAACTCTACGGCCTCAGCGATCAAACCACCGGTGCGACTGAACGCGCGTGCCAATGGATGTGAGGCGTGTTGTTCCAGTGCGCCAGCGATGGCGTAAAGGTCGTCGTCCGATTGCTGATTCAACGATTCGATGGCAGCGAGCCGTGGCTCGGGATCGGTCAGCGTGCCGGTTTTGTCGAAGCAGATGGTTCGGATGGCCGGCAGGCGTTCAAGTGCCGACGTTGATTTGAGCATGATACCGGCCTGGCGCAGCCGCAACATCGATGCCTGCATGGTGGCGGGTACCGCAAGCGCCAGGGCACAGGGACAGCTGACAACCAGCACGGCCAGGCCTGTGCCAACTGCGCGTGCTGGATCAAGGAAGAACCAGAATGCAGTCGTCAGTGCAGCCAGGGTGAGAATGACTGGAATGAAGATCGCGGCAACCCGATCCGTGAGTGAAGTCAATTCCAGCTTCTGTGCCAGGGCGTGCGCCGAAATGGTGTCGATTGCCGCGAGCCGCGTTCCGTTTGGCCCAGCGGTGACCTGCATCAGGAACGCGGGACCACGATTGTAAGTCCCGGCATGGAGTCAATCACCGCTCTTGAATTTTCGCCACTTGCTTTCACCTGTGAAAGACGCTTCATCGAGTACCGCCTGATCACCGGTGAGGAAACCATCAGCGACGAGCTGTTCGCCCTCGGTAATCCAGAGGACATCGCCGACACGCACCATGGCCGACGGAATGGTCTCAAGCGCCCCATTGACCTGTTTGCAGACTGTCCTGGGTAGACTTCCCTGCAAGCCGTCGCCGATGTTCAACCGATCGCGCAGACGCTGGTCGAAGTACCGTGCAATCAGCATGAACGTGGCAAACATGGTCACGGCGTCGTAGTACACCTCCCCTTCGCCTCGCAGTGTGTGCACCAGACTCACCACAAACCCGATCACGATCGCCAGTGCGATTGGTGTGTCCATGCTGAGTCCGCGCCGGGCATTCAGGGCGCTTCGGTAAAACGGCACTGCGCCCCACGTCACCACCGGAACCGACAACAGCAAAGAGGCATAGGCGAGTAAACGAACCCAGATCTCCTCCATGCCGGAGAAAACGCCTGCATAGAGCGCGAAGGATCCCATCATCACCTGCATCATGAGCAGCGCTGATACGCCTGCACGACGCAACAGATCTTCCCCTTCGCTGGATCGTTGGTCTCCAGAATCTACCAGGGAAGGGTGAAATCCGGCTCGTTCGATCTGGCGGACCAGCGTTGCCGAGTTCAGCGCTGTGGAATGTTCGACGAACACCTGGCGGTGTATCGGGTTGAACCTGAGCACACCGATGCCGTGCAGTTCAGACAATGCCTTGCTGACTTTTGAACTGCACGCCGCACAGTGCATGTCCTCGATCCCGATCGTCGTGGTGATTAAAGCATCAGCAGGCAGTGCGGTGGTGTTCATGGATTGGTTTTGGACAACGGCGCGACGGGGGTTTCAACCCAGGTATCCGGATTTTCAGCGGCGATGATCCAGATCGTGATGCCGAGCACGATGCTGAGCAGGGGAATGCCGATGACCAGGGCCAGAATGCGGCGGTTCACGATGGTCGTCCCGCAGGCGCGAGGAACCGGGTTTCTTCGGCATTGCAGGCGAGACCATCTGCAGTGCAGGCTTTGATGATCACCACGGTATTGGCCGCGTCCGCCTTTCCTGCCACCGAAAATGGAATGTTCTCGACTTGTCCGGCTTCGACTTCGATGGTCTGTGGCGCATCAAGTCGCAGGTTAGCGGGTTCTATCAACTGAAGCTGGTAGCAGGCATCGTGTTGGGTCTTGTTCGCAATCACCAGCTGATAATCGTTGCGGAATGCACCGTCAGCGAGAGCCTGGAACAGCGCGTCGCGTGGTCGCAGGATGTCAATCTCCAGCGGTGTACGATTGATGAGCGCGACCACGAACGCACTGACCAGTAGCGTGCAAACAGCTGCGTAGCCAATACTCTTGCCTCTGAGAATGCGAATTTTTCCGCCGTTCAATGCGGTGGCTGTTGTGTAGCGGATCAGGCCGGGTGCATATCCCATCTTGTCCATCACCTGCGCGCAGGCATCAACGCAGTGTGCACAGCCGATACATTCGTATTGAAGGCCATTGCGAATGTCGATCCCGGTCGGGCAGACCTGTACACACAACTGGCAGTCCGTGCAGTCGCCGAGCGTACTGCTCGTAACGCCACGTTTTCGTGAGCCACGCGGTTCGCCGCGTGCGGAGTCGTAGGAGACGATCAATGTGTCCTTGTCGATCATGGCGGACTGGAAGCGCGCGTAGGGACACATCTAAAGACAAACCTGCTCACGCATCCAGCCTGCGTTCACGTAGGTCGCTCCGGTGAAAAAGAGCACCCAGAACACTGCCATCAACGAGGCATTCATGGTAACGAGGTCCAGTACCAGGTCGCGGACGGGCGTGAAATAGCCGACAAATGTGGCGCCGGTGAACAGCGCCCAGAACATCCACATGCCATGTTTGAAGACACGCTTCCAGAGCTTTTCCAGAGACCAGGGAGACTGCTCGAGTCGCATCCTGGCATGTCGTGGTCCTTCGGCGACCTGCTCCATCCACATGAAAATTGAGGTCCATACCGTCTGGGGGCAGGTGTAGCCACACCACAGGCGTCCCACCACGGTGGTCACTGTGAAGAGACCGAAGGCGGCGATCATGAGGATCCACCCCAGCAACCAGAAGTCCTGTGGCCAGATCGTGAGACCCAGGAGATGAAATTGACGCGCGGGCAGGTCGAACAACACTGCCTGGCGGTCTCCCCACTGGAGCCATGGCGTGACAAAGTAACCCACGAGCAGAGGCCAGCCCGTATAAAAACGCAGACGCTGAAAGAAGCCCCCGACGTAGCGTGTGAAGATCTTTTCGCGACGCTGATAGAGATCCGTCGGACCGAAACCGATCAGATTGACGGGCTCATCCGGCGTGTGATGGTCGACGGGAGAAACCGGCACTCCATTCATTCCCGCAGTCCATAGACATACGCAGCAACGATGTGTGATTTCTGTGCACCGATGATGGGTTCGTGGGCAGGCATGATGCCGCCCCGCCCGTTGCGAATCGTGAAGCCAAGCGCATCAATGCTGCCGCCGTAGAGCCAGCTGTTGTCGGTGAGGTTGGGTGCGCCGAGTACAGGATTGCCCTTGCCTTCGGGTCCGTGACATGCGACGCAAATGGTTTCGAATCGAGTCTTGCCGGCGCCGGCCAGCGCTTCGTCGTGAGGTTGTCCGGCAAGCTGCAGGACGTAGTGGCTCACTTCGAGCACGCCATCGTCCCCGAGTGCAGGACCCCAGGCAGGCATCTGGGCGTTTCGACCGTTGCGCACGATGGCGAGAATCGTCTCGAAATCACCGCCCCAGATCCATTCTTCGTCGGTCAGATCCGGAAAACCAAACGATCCCTTGGCGGTTGTTGCGTGGCAGGTTGAACAGTGATTGATGAACAGACGTCGGCCAACTTGTCGCCCTTCCGTATCCTCTTTCAGCTCATCCGCACTCATGCCTGCGAGCCTTACGTAAAGCGGAGCGAAACGTGCTTGTTGCGTGGCCGTGTTTTCTGCATGTTCATCGGCGCTGCTCCAGCCGAGAATTCCGGGGGTATTGCCAAGACCGCCGAACACCGCCAGATAGATGATAGCGAAAAAAGTTGACGCTACAAACAAACCAACCCACCAGAAAGGCAGGGGATTGTCGAGCTCCCTGATGCCATCCCATTCATGTCCGGTGGTCTCCTGGCCTGAAGTCTTGCGGTTGGCGAACAGCAACCACATCGCAGCAGCGAGTGAGACCAGAGTGCCCAGAGTGACAAACCAGTGCCACGCCGTGCTCATCGCGGAGTCCCTTCCTTAAGGCTCTGCTTGTTCAGAGCTTCCTTGACGGTTTGGTCGGCCGGGTCGGTGTCGAAGACGAGCTTTCCCAGGTCTTCAAAACGGGAGCGCTGTGAAGGTCTGTACACCCAGATGACCAGTGCCGTGAACGTGATCGTCACGGCGATCAGCGAGAAGATCATGGCGCGCCTCCTGCGGCGGTGAAGTTCTGCATGTCGACGCCCAGAGTCTGCAGATAAGCGATCAAGGCCTCGGCTTCGATGACGCCGGCAACGGCAGCGCTGGCACCGGCGATGTCTTCGTCTGTATAGGGAACCCCGAGCGTTTGCAGGACTGTCAGCTTGGCGGCGGTGTCTTCGCCGTCGAGCGTGTTGTCGAAGAGCCACGTGTACGCCGGCATGTTGGAAACCGGCACCACGCTGCGAGGGTCTGCCAGATGAGCACGGTGCCATTCGTCACTGTAGCGACCACCGATCCTCGCCAGGTCCGGCCCCGTTCGTTTGCTGCCCCACAGGAAGGGATGTTCATACACGTCCTCACCGGCGACCGAGTAGTGGCCATAGCGCGCGGTTTCGGAGGCGAGTGTGCGTACCATCTGGGTGTGACAGACCGTGCACCCTTCGCGAATGTAAATGTCCCGACCTTCGAGCTGAACGGCCGTATAGGGCTTGAGCTCCGGAATCGGCTGAGTCCTGGCGCCTTCGAAGACCATGGGCAGGATTTCCACCATCCCGCCAAAACTCACGGCCAGCAGAATGCAGGTAATCAGCAGACCAACTTTCGTTTCCAGCAGCTTTTGCATGATCAGGCTCCCGTGGCCAGCACCAGCGGCGTCGCAGGCGCTGCTGCTTCGTCGCGTGTCTTGCCGGTGGCGGTCATGTAGACGTTGAATGCCATTACACACATACCGACGAAGAAGATGGCGCCACCCAGGAACCGCGCGTAGTACCCGGGGTAACTGGCTTCCACTGCCTCGGCAAAACTGTAGGTGAGCGTGCCATCGACGCTGGTGGCTCTCCACATCAGCCCCTGCAGCAATCCGTTTACCCACATCGATGCGATGTAGATCACCGTGCCGATGGTCGAGAACCAGAAGTGGAGATTGATGAGCTTGATGCTGTACATCTCGCCTTGTTTTCGACCGAACAGGATAGGAATGAGGTGATACATCGCCCCCATGCTGACCATGGCCACCCAGCCGAGCGCCCCTGAATGGACGTGGCCTATGGTCCAGTCAGTATTGTGCGAGAGTGCGTTGATGGTCTTGATCGACATCATTGGACCTTCGAACGTCGACATGCCATAAAACGAGATCGAGACAATGAGAAACTTGATGATTGGATCGGTACGCAGTTTGTCCCAGGCACCGGAGAGCGTCATGATGCCGTTGATCATGCCGCCCCATGAGGGCGCCAGCAGCACCAGCGACATCACCATGCCGACGCTTTGCGCCCAGTCCGGCAACGAAGTGTAGTGCAGGTGGTGCGGGCCAGCCCACACATAGATCGCAATGAGTGCCCAGAAGTGCACGATGGACAATCGATAGGAATACACCGGTCGGCCGGCTTGTTTGGGCACGAAGTAGTACATGATGCCGAGGAAGCCAGCCGTCAGGAAAAAGCCGACCGCGTTGTGGCCGTACCACCATTGCATCATTGCGTCCTGGGTTCCTGAATAGATCGAATAACTTTTCAGGAACGACACTGGCAGCGCCAGGCTGTTGAAGATGTGCAACATGGCGACGCCGATGATGAGCGCACCGAAAAACCAGTTGGCAACGTAGATATGCGGTTCACGTCGTCTCGCGATGGTGCCGAAGAAGACGATGCCGAAGGACACCCAGACGATGGCGATCAGTATGTCGATCGGCCATTCGAGTTCAGCGTATTCCTTGCTGCTGGTGTATCCGAGTGGAAGGGTGATCGCAGCGGACACGATGACCAATTGCCATCCCCAGAATACAAACCAGGCGAGACCGTTCGAAAACAAAGCCGTCCGGCAGGTCTTCTGGACGATGTACAGCGCACTGCCCATCAATGCACAACCACCGAATGCAAAGATCACGGCGTTGGTGTGCAGGGGACGTATTCGACCGTAGCTGAGGAATGAGGTATCGAAATTGAGCGCCGGCCAGGCAAGCTGACCTGCAAGCAGCAGACCCACAGCCATGCCTACAACGCCCCAGACGATAGTCATGACGGCGAAGTACCGCACGACACCCAGATCGTACTCTCTGGCTTCCATGAGAAAGGGAATCCGCTGCTGTTGTTGTTATCGCTAAGGTAGGTGGGGAGCTATTTCGCTTGAATCCGTAGTTCCCACATCATGATTGCGGCAATCCACGCGGCCTCGTGGTAGTCCCGTGGGGCGACATGTCAGTCGATCAGTGCCATATGAACTGTATGGTGGTGGCAGCCAAACCTGCCAGCAGGAGCCAGGCGCTGGTTGATCGGGTAAGCCCACCTTTCGAGAACGTAGAGGAGAGAACCGCCTTCACGAAGGTGTTGCAGGTAGCCGCGACGATGATGCCCAGTGACGCTGTAGACGCAGAGATTGACGAGAGTGACTTTCTGGCCAGGGTCAAGCCGATGGCATCAACATCGGTCAGTCCCGACAAGGCGGCAGCCGCGTAGATGCCGGCATCGCCGAACATCGTTTGCAGCCAGGGGACCGCTACAAACAGGGCAGTGAGGAACGCAGCGAACCAGACGGCGGTCATCAGATCAAGGGGATTGCCGAGCTCCAGGGCGCCTGCATCCCGTTGGCGCGCTTGCTCTTTGGTCTTGGACAAAAGCACAGCGATCAACGGCACCACGATCAGCGTTGCCAGACCGGGCAGGATGGCGACGAGCAATGCCGAATTGGTGACTGCAACCAGGAACAGCATCCGCACGGGCATGATGGTACACGCGAGGAGGATTCCCCTGCTCAGCGGAACCGCCAGTAACGGTTGCGCCGCACTGCGTCGCGCAAAGCTCGCTGTTACCGCAGTGGACGAGGTGAGCCCGCCCAACAGCGCGGCGACCAGGATACCGACTTTTTCTCCGAACAGCCGCAGACAGACATAGCCGAGCCATGACAGGCTCAGCACGAGTAAAACGAACCAGCCGATCAGATGGAGGTTGAGACCTTCGATCCACAGATCCTTGTCCGGCAGCAGTGGCAACACCACCACCGCGACCACAAGTAGTTGCAGTGTCGACAGCAGTTCCAGTCGCTGGATGTGCCGCAACACACCGTGAATTTCAGGTTTGAGTCCGAGGATCAGCGCGGTGATTACGGCGGCGGCGATGGCGAGTGATGCGTTTTCTCGAACGGCCAGAAAACCCAATACCCAGGTGATGAGCAGGGCGATCTCGGTCGTGTATCCGACAGCTTGGGTTTCTCGGGTTGACTTCAGATAGCCAGTGACCGCAATGACGGCTACACCGAGGAAGATGATGATTGCGAAGAGGTCTGGCTTCAGCAACCCGCCCAGCCCGCCGGTCAACCCGACCAGCGAAAACGTTCGTACTCCCGGACCATCGTCGGCACCGTCGGCCAGCGTGGTACGCTTCCAGCCCCGTTCCAGTCCGACGATCAAACCCACCGCCAGCGCGATCGCCAGCGATTGCACGGTGTCTAGGTCCATTTACACGTGCACAGGACGAACCCGGCGGCAGTTTTCAATGCACGATCATCGAGAGCGCAGGAAAACGGTATCGATTTCACCACCAAGGTTGTCCAGTTCATAGGTCAGCGCGGTGCGTGCGGCTTTGCGTCCGGCGGCTTGTTGATAGTCATTGATCACGGACACCAGGATAGCCAGCAGGACTTCATCGCGGGCGACCTTCTTCTCAGCCGCGGTGTTCACTGCCTGTTCGATAGCTGCTTTGGCAATACTGTACTTGCTCATGCTGACAGCCCTCAGCTGACGACCAGTGGGTGGATCTTGACTGCGAGGACGTCACAGGCCACGCCGTGCAACACGGCGTTGGCTGTCGAACCAAGCAGCAGGCCGAGGCCGTGGCGGCCATGGGTGCCAATCACGATCAGATCAGCACCGATATCCTCAGCGAGTGCTCGTACTTCAACGGCGGGTGAGCCCAGTTTGACGTGGCAATTCGCCGCTGGAATCCCATATTGTTTCCCCAGCTCCTTGAGTTGGACCCCGGATTGCTCAATAGCCTCTCGTTCAAAGGCGATTGCGCCACTCGTGATCGGAGCCATGTCGAGTCCGCCATAAACACGTGCCAACGGCTTGACGATGGTGACACCAAAGGTCGTGGCGTTGTGGGCGTCGGCGACCGACTTGGCTGCGGCGAGAACTTCGTCTGCTTCTTCGCTCAGATCAACGGCGACCAGAATGCGGTGATATCCCATGATGTGCTCCAGTACCTGTGGTGGTTGTCAAGAAAGAACAGATCGTAGGCTGCCTTGTGAGTGCGTCCAATGGTGGCAAACCAGCACCGTCCTTCGGGAATTACCTAGGTAGTTGTACGCGATGGGTGGGTACTCCGTAGGGTCGTGAGCGCCGCAGTTTCCTAAACTGCGTACCGTTGCCGGACATCTGGACACCCGTGGCGCTGACCAATCCCCGATTCGAGGCCAGTTACGAACGCATCTTTGGAGCGGATGTGGCCATGGGTCAGCAGTCTGAGGCATTTTTTACAGCGTTTTATCAGCGGTTTCTTCTCAACCCTGAAGTGACAGCACGCTTTGCGGGCGTGGATATGCGGCGGCAGGTCGAGATGATGCGTCGATCACTGTTACAGCTGGCTTCTTTTTACGTGCTCGGTGAACCGTCATCGGCCATGAACCGTCTGGCCGAAGTTCATCAACGGTTGGGTCTTGTGTCCAGATTATTCGATCTCTGGCTGCAGGCGCTCCTTGACACCGTCCAGGAGTTCGACGACCAGTGCGATGAAATGACTTTACTGGCGTGGGCCTGGGCCATGGCACCCGGCATCACCTTTATCCGTCACAGTCTGATTCAATAGGCATCATGAACAAAAAAACAAGCAAAGACTCCTGGTTGCGTGACAACGCGCTGCAGGTCCTGGATGCGGTGGTCGACGCCATCGTTACGATGGATGCGGACGGCACGATTGCCTATGCCAACGAGGCGACTTACCGACTGTTTGGTTATCCGTCAGGAGCCTTGGTTGGACAGCCTGTCACCATACTGATGCCGGAGCCGCACCGGACGCAGCACCAGCAGTACGTGAACAGCTTTCTGAGTACAGGAACGGCGCAGATCATCGGTATCGGCAGGGAGCTGACGGCCGTGACCAAGGATGGAAATCTGTTTCCGATCTATCTGGCGGTCAGTGATATCAGTACTCCCCTTGGTACTTTTTTTGCCGGCATTCTGCGTGATCTCACGCAACAGAAAGTGGCCCAGGAAGCGCTGCTGGAACAACAGGAAAAGCTCGCACGGGTGGGTCGCTTGAGTACGATGGGGGAGATGACCGCCAGCATTGCACATGAAATCAACCAGCCTTTGACGGCGATCTCCATGTACGCACAGGCCTGCAACAAGCTGCTGCAGAGCCCAGGTGTCGATCGTGACAAGTTGATAACTGCGTTGGAAAAGCTGACGAAACAAACGCTTCGGGCCGGCGCGATCATCGAGCGCATTCAACGCTTTGTGCGCAACGAAAGCGGGCAACGGGAGTTGGTCAATCTGAATGTGCTGGTGCGCGACCTGACGAGTTTTGTCGCAGCAGATGCCCGATTGAATGACATTAACCTGGTGTACGAACTTGCACCAACAATGCCGTCCGTGTTGTGTGACCCGATACAGATTCAGCAGGTTGCGCTCAACCTCATCCGTAATGGCATTGATGCCATGCAACAGATTGGACGCCAGTACGGCGATAGTCTGGTGCTGCGCACGACTCACGTTGATGACTGGGTCGAACTTGCCGTCGTGGATTGTGGCACAGGTGTATCTGCAGACGAGGAACCCCTAGTATTCAGTGCTTTTCACACCACTAAGAAAGACGGGATGGGAATGGGTCTCTCCATCTGTCGCTCGATCATCAACCAGCACGGGGGCCAATTGAGTTTCCATAACAATCCGACCCAGGGCGCTACTTTCTACTTTCGGCTACCCACGGGAGGTGGAGCATGACTAACAAAGCCTGTGTCTACATCATCGATGACGAGGAGCCGATACGCGATTCCATTGGCATGCTGCTCGAAACGGTCGGGTTGGACCATCGTGGATTCTCCGATGCACATTCTTTTCTGGCCGCCTGGAAGCCGGACTGGACGGGGTGTCTGGTCCTGGATATCCGGATGCCCGGCATGAGCGGGCTTGAATTGCAGGAAACGCTGATCGCAAAACACGCTCGATTGCCGATCATCTTCATCACGGGCCATGGAGACATTCCAATGGCTGTGGAGGCGATGCGCCGAGGCGCCATCGACTTCATTCGCAAACCATTCCGCGATCAGGAACTGCTGGATCGCATCAACGAAGCGTTATCGATCGAGGCGTCCCAACGGGCGCGCGGGTCGAGTATCGATCAGGCCCGTCTGCTGTATGCCGAGCTGACCCCGCGTGAATCAGAGGTTTTCGGGCGGGTTACATCGGGGCAGGCGAACAAGGTCATTGCGATCGAACTGGGAATCAGTGAACGAACCGTCGAAATTCATCGCAGCCAGGTGATGCACAAGACTCATTCCAGATCCCTTGCCGATCTGGTGCGTTTGAAACTGCGGCTCGAGGATGCGGCAGAAAGCGCCGATTGACGGAATTGATCGACACGACGATTGGGATTGATAGGTAGATTTCCGAATGGGAGCAGTGGTGCCGCTTGCCTAGTCTGCGCTGCATGAAGAGCGTAAGCACCACAGTGACAGAACCCTCAGTCTGCCTGATCGACGCAGATCCTGCAGTACGGGACAGCCTGCGCAGTCTGGCGGCGCTGTATGGACAGTCGGTGCGCTGTTACTCCACTGCGCGCACTTTCCTCGATGACA
>CAMDVY010000035.1 GCA_945878745.1 Klebsiella pneumoniae
CAGTTTCGATACGGGCTTTGAAACAAGATCACTCACCGCACTGGAACGGACACTGAAGCTCGCTGGTTATATTCGGGAATTCAACGCCGTCGAGGCGGTTCGTTTGTATCGGCGAGCACTGGACAAGTCGAAGAACCATCCGCAGGCGATGGCAGGTCTGGCGGTAGCGCTGGGTATGTCCGGCGATTTTACAGGTGCATTTGTTACGCTGCAGGCAGCCCAGGCACTGGCACCTGACGATTTTGACGTGATGATGGAGTCGGGTCGACTGCGGCTCATCCAGTGTCGTGCAGAACCGAATGTCTGTCGGACAACACACGGTCGTCTGGCGATAGCCGCTGATTTTGCTGCAGCGTACCAGTTGCGGCCGGATGACGTTGAAGCGAAAACCAGGCATGCCCAGTATTTGTTGTTCACGCCGGAGCGTATGCAGGCGCTGCCGTTGTTGCTCGAAGCCCGGATCGCGGCGCCTTGGTCCTTCGATATTGTGCAATCGCTGGGACTGGCCTATCTGGCTCGTGGTGATCTGGTTCGAGCCCGGGGTTATCTCGAAAAAGCCCTGGGCTGGGCCGTTGATTACCCTGAATTGAAAGCACAACTGACAACCCTGCTAAGCGGCATCGAAGCGCTCGAACAAAGGCAGTGATTCCTGCCACTGGCTGGTGATATCGATGAGCCCGGATGGCGTTATCGAGAGGATCAGATCGGCTCTTCGAATGAGTGCCGGCCGGTGTGCCACCACAACGCGCGTAATCGGCAGGCTGGCCAGGACGCCACACAGCTGTGCCTCGCGTGCGGGATCCAGATGTGCGGTACCTTCGTCCAGGAACAGCACGTCGGGCTGGCGATACAGTGCTCGGGCTATCAGCAGTCGCTGCTTTTGTCCGCTCGAAAGACTGCTGCCCAGGTCTCCCACCAGGCTGAGATAGCCCATCGGCATCAGGCAGATTTCCTCGTGGATTCCGGCCAGTGCGGCGGCCTGTTGCACACGATCCAGATCCAGATCACCCGTCAGCATGGCGATGTTGTCGGCGATGGTCCCGCTGATGAGCTGATCTTCCTGCAGTACGATGCCGAGGCGTTTGCGCCAGAGCGGTGCGTAGGCGCGATCTAGCTGATGGCAGCCGATCTGTATGTCGCCCTCCACGGGAGAATAAAGACCCAGCAACAACTTCATGAGCGTTGTCTTGCCACTACCGGAAGTGCCGACGATGGCAATGAGCCGTCCTGCCGGGAGTGTGCAGGAGAGGTTGCGAAACACCCAGGGGTCTTGCGCGCCATAACGAAACCCCAGGCCATTGAGGGTGATATCGGTAGTTGGAGTGTCTGTCGAATAGCTCGGCGTCGGCTGCAGTTCGGGTTCAGCGAGCAGGATGTCCCCGACCCGTTGCAAATGCAGATCCAGCAATCGACAGGACAGCACATGTTCAACCAGTGAGTTGGCCCGCTCGGTGAACTGGTTTTTGTAGGCCAGAAAGGCGAACAGCATGCCGACAGTGAACAGTTGAGGATTGGCCAGGACTTGTGTCGCTGCAACGTAAATCACGCCAACGTGTAACAGCGCCTGAATTGTTGATTCGAGCATGCCGGTCTGGAGGTTGAAACGGGCAAGGCCAAGACCTGCTCTCAACATGCCAGTGAACCGGACCGACCAGGTGGAGAGCCGCTGTGCTTCTCCATTTGCGGAGCGGATGCTGTGCATGGCGCGCAGTGTCTCGATCGTGTGGGTCTGCTCGCGTGCCTGCTGGTGCAACAGCGAATCCTGCAGTCGTCGCTGTACCGGATACAGTGCCAGTCGGATGCACAGCAAGAGCACCAGCGAACCGGTGACCAGCCAGCCCAGG
Organism: Klebsiella pneumoniae; assembly: GCA_945878745.1. GTDB lineage: Bacteria > Pseudomonadota > Gammaproteobacteria > Pseudomonadales > Azotimanducaceae > SYFY01. The sequence goes on from CAMDVY010000035.1 coordinate 1,845, forward strand.
ACGGGCGAGTAGAAGAACATCACCGTAGCGGTACAGATGACGACCACTCCATCCACCAGGAGACCTGCCAGTGTGGTGGTCATGGCAGTCTGCAGCGCCTGCATGGAACCCATTCGGGTAAGGATGTCGCCGACGTTTCGTTTTTCGAAGAACGGCAGCGGCAGCCATAGCAAGTGTTGCATCATTCCTGTGGACAGGTGCCGTGACAGATGCGCGCCGGCCACGTCGATTCCCCACTGCCGTAGAGCGCTGATCGCAGTTTCGAAAAGACCAAGGAAGGCAAGGCCCGCACACACCGCAAGCAGCAGCGATTGGTCGTAGCTGACCAGAACGTCGTCCACCACCAGCTGAAAGACGTACGGCAGTAACAAGGCCAGGAGTTGCAGCAGAATCGACAATCCGAATATCTCTGCGATCAGGCGCGGCAATCCGCTGGTTGAGGCAAAAAGGTCGCGCAAGGAAAGACCTGGTGCGCGTGCCTGCGGGCTGAATCCTGGTGCAGGCGTACATTCCACCGCGATTCCGGTGAAAGCGTCGTTGACCTCCCGCCGGGATACCAGTCGCTTGCCGACCGCTGGATCATGCACGACGTATCCGCGTCGAGTGATCTTCGTCAACACCACAAAGTGATTCATGCTCCAGTGCAGGATCGCGGGCAGCTTCAGCGCCGCCATCTCCTCCACTTCAAGTTGCAGGGCACGCGCCTGCATACCGGAGGCGCTGGCCATATTGACGACATCGGCCACTGTTGCGCCTTTCAGAGACGCGCTGAACCTCTGCCTGGCGGACAAGAGGTCCAGCTCGTAGCCATGGCTGGTGGCAATCATGCAGAAACAGGCGATTGCACACTCTGCGCGTTCCGATTGGAGGATGACGGGTATGCCAGCTTGCAGAAGACTCATCGACGCAGCACATCCAGTGCCGGTTCAAGCAACCACTCCCAGGCCTTGCGCCGTTCGAGCACGATCTGGGCGGACAGGCGCATGTCGGGTTGCAGTGGCCATGCCCGTGCGTGCAGCTGCACAGCCTGGGATTGCAGTTTCGCGACAACCTTGAAGGTAGGTCCGAGGCCACTCTGCGCAGTGGAGTCGCTGCTCTGGTCCTGCAGGACATCCGAAACCTGCCTGATGGTTGCTGGCCAGGTGCCGAATTTCTGGTGCGGAAAAGGTTCGTAACGTAGTCGGACGACGTCCCCGGTCGTTACATATCCCAGTGCAAAGGAAGGAACATGCAACTCCGCTTCGAGGGCGCTGTCCAGTGGCAGGATTGCAGCCTGACGGGTGCGTGTAGTGACTTGTTGACCGACGTGTGTGTCCAGAGAGACCAGGCGGCCACTGATGGGTGCGGTCAACACCTGGGTTCGGTTCAGATCAAGTTGGGTGCGTCGTTGCTCAAGTTCGAGAACCTGTTGATCGAGAGATCCGCGCGACGCCTCGAGCTCGGCGATTTCCCGTTTGTTCTCCTGTGGCAACAGATCGAGCAGGCCGGCCTGAGTGGCCACCTGTTCGCGCATGGACTCCAGAGCCTGCTCCTGGGCCAGCAGGTCGCCACTGGACTGGTCCAGATCTCGCCGCGAGATGGCACCGGCTTCGAAGGAGGCGACGAGCGCGTGATGGGCAGACTGAGCCAGTAACAATCGATGTTGCTGCAATTCCTGCGAGCGCTGCGCTGAGTCAAGTTCGCGGCGGGCCTCGGACAGCTTTTTTTCCTGAACGGTGCGTCGAAGTGCCAGCAGATCACGGAGCGAGCGCTGTCGTGCGAGCAGCGTTTCTGCCTCCTGATCATATTGGCGCAGCAGCACACCCATGGATCCCTGGTTCTTCTCGATGTCCGCAGAGATGCGCAGCAAGGCCTGCCCACGGCTTACGGTATCGCCTTGCGCCACGTAGATGTCGGTGACAAAGCCGCCCGCATTGGCCTGCAGTTGGACCAGCCCATGACGAGGGGTCAGCCAACCGGTAGCCAGAGCGGTTCGTGGCAGCTCGATGCTTGCCATCGCGATTCCAGACAAAATCACAAATGCCAGTGCCAGTGTCAGATACGCTCGCCAGCCCGGTGGTCGCGTCAGCACCTCTGAATACGGCGTCTGACGGGTTAATGCCAGAACGGCCTCTTTGCGAAAGAGCGACACCCCTTTTCCCCAAAACCCAGAGAGTCCCGCACGTTACATGCAGCAAAGTGAGTCAGGAATCAGCGCGCTCTCTTCATATTGACAGCGATTTCCCGTAACCGGTGTGCGCAAAAAGCCTGGTGCTACGTGGATGTTTTACTGAGATCGTTGATTGCTGTTGCCACTGGCGCAGGGTCATAGGATGCGAGGGGAGCATGAACGCTACGTCGAACCAACTGGAGAAGCGACATCACGGCTCCTGAACTACCTTGATTCGAGCTTGTTCAGCAGGCGCCAGATCTTCTCTGGCGTGGCCGGCATCTGCAGATTGCGAATGCCGAGGGCATCAGTAATTGCGTTGATGACAGCGGGCGGGGCACCGATTGCGCCTGCTTCGCCACACCCTTTCATGCCAAGTGGATTGGTCGTTGATCGTGTTTCCGTGAATGCCACCACAAAGTCCGGCGCGTCATCAGCGCGAGGCATGCAGTAGTCCATATACGAACCGGTCATCGGTTGTCCGTGATCGTCGAACACCACATTTTCGAGCAATGCCTGCCCGATGCCTTGAACGATGCCACCGTGCACCTGACCTTCCACCACCATGGGATTGCCAATCACGCCAAAATCGTCAACGGCGACAAAGCGAACGACCGCAACCACGCCGGTATCCGCGTCGATCTCCACTTCGCACACGTGCGTGCCCGCCGGGAAATTGAAATCCGGTGGATCGAAAAAGGTTCCTTCCTTCAATCCGGGTTCGATTTCACTGGTTGGAAAACTGCTGGCCGCATAGGCTGCGAACGCGACCTGGCCGAATCCAAGCCGTTCGTTGGTGCCTGGACTCAGGAATTCACCGTCTTCGAAAGTCACGCTGTCAGCCGGTACCTTCAACAGATGCGCTGCAATCTGTTTGGCCTTGACGACGATCTTGTCACACGACAGGGCGATGGCTGACAAGCCGACAGGTCCGGAACGTGAGCCGAAAGTGCCGACACCAAATTGAACCTTGTCGGTATCACCGTGGACAATCTGCACGTCATCCATGCTGATGCCAAATCGATCAGCCACCAGTTGTGCATAGGTGGTTTCATGACTCTGACCGTGGCTGTGACAGCCCGTCATCACTTCCACACTGCCGGTTGGATTGACACGTACTTCGGCCGATTCCCACATGCCGGCGCCAGCACCCAGTTTTGCCATCTTCGCGGAGGGGCCGATCCCGGCCGCTTCGATATAACAGCCAATGCCGAGTCCACGCAGTTTGCCCTGCTGACGAGCTTGTTCACGGCGTGCAGCGAATCCTGCGGAATCGGCCAGATCCAGTGCCTTGTCCAGATGCGCCTGGAAGTCACCGATATCGTAAGTCATGCCGACAGGTGTTTCATGAGGGAAACGCCTGATGAAATTGAGTCGGCGGAAGTCCGCCGGGTCCATGCCAATTTCCCTGGCGGCAGCATCAACGAGTCGCTCGATGACGTAACCCGCTTCCGGTCGGCCAGCGCCGCGATAGGCGTCAACGGGTGTCGTATTCGTATAACGGGCGATCACATGGGCGTGGATGGCCGGGATATCGTACTGGCCGGATAACAAAGGTGCGTACACATAGGTGGGAATCAAAGTGCCGAAAGTGGAGAGGTAGGCACCGAGGTTGGCTTGGGTAAAAACACGCATACCGATGATGCGATGGTTGGCATCCAGCGCCAGTGCTGCCTTGGTCACATGATCCCGTCCATGGGCATCGGTCAACAGGGCTTCCGAGCGATCTGCTGCCCACTTGACCGGGCGGCCGACCTTTTTTGCCGCCCACAGACAGGCCACTTCTTCTGCGTAGTTGAATGCCTTTGAACCGAATCCACCACCCACGTCTTCGGAAATGACACGCAGCCGATGTTCGGGTGCAAAACCGATGATCGCAGCCAGCGTCACGCGCAGTCCATGTGGATTCTGGCTGGCCACGTAGAGTGTGTAGTGATCGCGGGTGGCGTCGTGAATGGCGTTCACGGCGCGTGTCTCCATGGCGTTGGGCGCGAGGCGGTTGTTGACGAGATCAAGTTCCGTGACATGCGTGGCACGCGCAAAGGCGGTGGCGACAGCGCTCGGATTGCCTAGTTCCCAGTCGAAGCACTCATTGCCGGGAATGCCTTCATGGAGTTGCGGAGAATCCGGATGTCCGGCGGCCTCGACATGCGTGACGGTGGGTAGCTCCGCGTACTCCACTTCAACCAGTTCTGCACCCTGTCGAGCAGCGCTGCGGGATTCAGCGATGACAATGGCCACCGCATCACCCACGTAACGCACGGTTCGGCAGGCGAGGGCGGGGTGCTCGCCGACCTTCATCGGTGAGCCATCGCGAGAGTGGATCATCCAGCCACATTGAAGATTGTTCAGGCCGCTCTGGGCGAAGTCCTCGCCCGTCAACACGGTGATAACGCCCTCGACGTCATGCGCTTCGGCAGTATCAAAGCGGTGAATTCGCGCATGTGCGTAAGGTGATCGCACAAAGGCCGCCCAGGTCTGGCGATCGAGCACCAGGTCGTCGGTATATCGACCGTGTCCGGTGATAAAGCGGCCATCTTCCTTGCGGCGAACGGATTGGCCAAAGGATTTTGGAGGTGCTGCCATAGGATCTGATCCGTGGAACAAAAGCGTCGCGCGCTTTGGTTGGATTGTCTTGTTCTTCCCCGGTCCCTATATTGCCAGTTGTCTGTACCAGCGCCTACGGGAAGGGAAAGCATGAATTCGGCATCTGGCATCGTGCTGCGCGGCGGCAGGGTCGTCGACGGGCTTGGCCACGCAGCAGTATTGGCCGATGTGCTGGTGCAAGGCGACCGCATCATGGCGGTAGGCGCTGGCATTAATGTGCCAGCAGGCACTCGTGTTCTCGATGTCCAGGGCAAGACGGTGATGCCTGGTCTCATCGACTCTCACTGTCATATCAGTTTTGACGAACCCAATTCCAACGACGAACTGTTCTTTCATCGCCGTGAAGGTCTTGCCGCCATCATTGCTGCATCGCATGTCGGCAAGTTGCTGCGCGCCGGTGTCACCGGGTTTCTCGATGCCGACAGTCTCTACGATATTGGTGTGGATCTGCGCGACGCGATCGAAGCCGGTATCGTTCAGGGACCACGCATGTCCACGGGCGGCAATGCACTGTTGACGGCAGCGGGTGGCACGGCCGGTCGATTGATTCCGGAAAGCGGGCGTGTCGGCTACGGTCGTGTGGTCGGCTCGAAGGATGAAATCGTTCGTGAAGTCCGGCGCCAGATCAAGATTGGTGTGGACTGGATCAAGGTTCATGTCACTGGCCTTACGCCACGTCAGAAAGTGCGTGGTGAAGTGCAAGTCTGGAATCTGGAAGAACTGCAGCTGGTGGTGAATACCGCGCACGATCTGGGTGTGCCGGTGGTGGGTCATTGTCGGGGTGCAGGCAGTACGCGGGATGCGGCGAAAGCTGGCTTTGACATGATTCTGCACGCAACCTGGATGGATGACGAAGCGCTCGAGGAAGTCGTCAAAGCCAAGGTTCCCATCGTGCCGACCTTCACCTTTCAGGCCAATCTGCTGGACTATGGTGATGAGATTGGCGCGTCGCTGGAAATACGCGAGTTGTTCCGCAAGGAGATCTCTGAAAGTGCAGTGATGCTGCGGCGTGCTTACGATGCGGGTGTGCCCATGCTGTGTGGTACGGAGAGTGGCTTTTCCCTGACGCCCTATGGCGACTGGCACTATCGCGAACTGGAAGTCTTTGTTCGCGATCTCGGCTTTACGCCGTTGCAAGCCATTCGTGCGGCGACCAGTGAAAATGCTTTCGCCATCGGTCTGGCCGGCAAGACAGGTGCTGTGGAAACCGGGCGCCTTGCTGATCTGATTGTGGTTGATGGGGAGCCCGACAAGGACGTGACCGTACTGGGTGAACCCGAACGTATCCACCATGTCTTGCTCGGTGGTGAGGAAGTACACGTGCCTGCACCGCGTCCGCGTCGAGATCCTCCCGGCTGGCGAGGATCGACCTATGGCAGCCGAATCCTGCGCAAGCAGGATCTGCCGCGCAAGCGAGCCAAGGACTGAGTTTCATGCGTACCATCGAACTGACTGACTATGCCGCCTGCGAACATGCGCTTCGTAACAACGCCTTAAGACAGGCGTTGTATGACGAAGCCGAGATCGTCATGGACCGTGTGCTCGTTACTCTGCATGGCGAGGATCATCGACGTCGTCGGTTGACAGAAATGCGGGTCTTTCGACGTGACTTTTTCCGGCAGTACGAGCAGAGCGTCATTCCCGGCATCGTCGATCGTGTTCTGGGCGAATATCCGGAGGGGTCGAAGGCGGATGTTGTCGAGATTGGTTATCGTTGCATGGTGTATCTGGCGATCGCGTTTGCGGGTATCGACCGACAGGATGGTTCGCGTGAAGAGCTGGATACACTGGTGCGCATGCTGCGGCTGTTTGGAGTGTCGGCAACACTCGGTCAGGCGATAGAGCGAGACAAGGAGGCTGCGCGAAGAGAAATCCGAGCCGCCGTTGCGGAATTCGATCAGCGTTTTTTTACACCTTCCGTTGACCGCCGCCAGCAACTCATCAGCAAACTCAACGCCGGGACCATTGAGGAAGACGATCTGCCGATGGACGTGCTGACAGTGTTGCTGCGTGATGTCGAGGGCTTGCAACTCGATCGCGACATGTTGTTGCGAGAAGCCGCGTTCTATTTTCTGGCCGGCGCACATACCTCGGTTCACTCGCTTGGGCATGTGGTGCATCACCTCCTGACCTGGAGCCAGGATCACCCGAAGGCCAGGGACCAGCTCGAAGCTGATCCCACACTCGTTCAGCGATTTGTGCACGAGAGTTTTCGGCTCAATCCGGCCAGTCCCATTGCGGCCCGCATTGCGCTGGCACCCACGGAGTTTCTCGATGGACAGCGCGCCGACACCGGCGATCGTGTTGTCATCAGCCTGCGTGGCGCCAATCGTTGCACCGAACGCTTTGGCAACGATGCAGCTGAGTTCAATCCGTTCAGGCAGTTGCCGCGCGGTGTGGGCGAAACCGGCATCACCTTCGGTTCCGGCATGCATGCTTGCCTCGGCAAGGCTCTGGCGGCGGGCATGTTGTCGACCACAGCGGCGGGCAGTGATCAGGTACAGCAGCTCGGCATGGTGACTTACATCGGGCATCGCCTCTTGCAGCGTGGCATGGCCCGTGATCCCGAGCGGGAAGCGCGTCTGGACAAGGCCATCGCACGTGAGACCTGGGCGTTTTATCCCGTGTGCTTCGAAAGATGAGGTTTGCAACGTGACAGAGGTTCAGACGGTGACCCACGTCGTGAACAGCTACGCCGAGGCGATGGATGCGCTGAAGGCGCCAGCACTTCGCCAGGCTCTCTACGACGCCGGTGCAAGAGTCATGCGCGATGCGCTGATCACGCTGCATGGTGATGCTCATCGACAGCGCCGTATTGTCGAGATGGGTGTGTTCGGTCGAGGTTTTTTTCGAACCTATGCGCGTGAAGTGTTTGCGCCGAACCTTGAACAGGTGCTGGCGCCCTATCTTGCCGCCGGGCGCGCCGATGTCATTGAACTTGGGTTTAGGCTGAGCATGAATCTGACGGCGGATTTTGCCGGCATCGATCGCCCGGCCAATGACATTGCGGAAACGGAATCCCTGCTGGCGCTGGTCCGCAAGTTCAGTGAGGGTGCAACGCTGGTGCACAGTACGCGTGATCATGCGTTGGTCAACGAGGAAGTCGATGCGGCGATGGCGTTCTTCGATCAGCACTTTTTCATGCCGTCCATGGAGCGGCGGCGTCGTTTGATCAACGAAGCCGAGACTGCCGGAACGGAGTCTCTCAGGCTGCCACGCGATGTCCTGACGACGTTGCTCAAAGCTCGTGAACGGATTGACCTCTCATTGGATGTATTGCGCCGGGAGATGTCCTTTTTCCTGCAGGCGGGTGCGCACAGCACGACCAACAGTTCAGCGCACGCACTGCATGAAATTCTGACGTGGGTCGGTGATGACGCCGATCGGCGGGCGAGGCTCGGTGATGCCGACTTTGTGCAGCGCTGTGTGCACGAAAGCCTGCGGCTGCATCCGGCGAGTCCGGTGGCATGGCGACGCGCCATCGAAGAAACGCGGCTCGGTGATCGCTCGCTGTCGACTGATGAACTGGTCGAGATCAACCTCGCAGGCGCCAATCGGGACGTCACGGTGTTTGGCCCTGATGCCAGCACCTGCAATCCGGATCGCCAGATCCCCAATGGTGTCTGGCCCTGGGGTCTGACTTTTGGTTACGGCATGCATGCCTGTCTGGGACGAGACCTCGATGGTGGCGTCATCAGTAGCCGTTCGACCACACCGGAAGATCCGCAACTGGGCATCGTCCCGACACTCGTGCACGAATTGCTCAACTCAGGTGCGCAATGGTGCGCCGATGACCCGCCGGTTGCTGACATCACCACGCTTCGCAGCAACTGGGGACGCTACCCGATCCAATTCACAAACATCACAAGTAGGCGCACATGACGAAACGTTCGATGCTGATTACCGGCGCCGGTGCGGGTATTGGCGCCGCAATCGCCCGCGCGGCCAGCGCAGCAGGCTATCGGCTGGGCGTGATGGATGCGGACGAAAAACGGGCTCGCGAAGTGGCGGACACGCTTGATGATGCAGTCCCGCTGACCGGCGACGTGCGGGATGCAGCCGATATGGCCGCTGCGGTGCGCCGCCTTGGAGATGTGCATGTACTAGTGAATAACGCCGGCATCCTTCGTACAGGTCCGCTCATCGATCACAGCCCGGATGACTTCCGATTGGTGATGGATGTGAATCTGAATGGTGCCTTCATTGCATCGCAGGCGGCCGCACGGCGGATGCGTGACATGGGTGGTGGCGCGATCATCAATATTGCATCCATCAATGGCATTCATCCCAGCCCGAACTGTGGTGCCTACGTGGCCGCCAAGTCCGGGTTGATCGGACTCACCCAGCAGATGAGCATCGAATGGGGTGCCATGGGCATTCGCGTCAATGCCATTGCACCGGGTTTTGTCGATGGGGGTATGTCGACGCCGTTTTATGCCAATGCCAAAGTGCGGGAGCGCCGAGCCGGTGCGGTGCCACTTGGCCGATTGGGGACCGTTGAAGATGTTGCCCACGCCGTGCTGTTCCTGGCTTCGGAACAGGCGTCGTACATCAGTGGCCATACGCTCACGGTCGATGGCGGGGTGATCAACAGTGTGCTGCTGCAATTGCCGAGAGAGTGATGAACGATTTTGCGGGCAAATCCGTCCTGATTACCGGTGGCGGTTCGGGAATCGGAGCAGGCACGGCAAGATATCTGGCTGCACGTGGCGCCAAAGTGACCGTGACCGGCAGACGCGCTGACAAGGTGGCCAACGTCGCCAGCAGCATCGGCGCTGCCTGCCATTTTGTGGTGGGTGACATCACGAAAGCAGCTGATCGGCAGCGCATGGTTGACGAAGCGGTGGTGCATGGGGGTGGTCTGGATCACTTGGTCAGCAATGCTGGCAACATGTATCGCGGCGCACTGGAAACGCTGCATGAAGAGGCATTGCTGGACATTTTCAACAGCAACGTGATCGCTGGCATGATGCTTTCCGCGTTGTGTTTGCCTCACCTCGAGCAGCGACAGGGTGCCATCGTGTTCCTGGGCTCCATTCACAATCGACGTGCCTTTCCTGGTGTCTCACCCTATGCAGCAACCAAGGGCGCCATTGAAGCCTTGACCAAGTCGCTGGCCGCAGAACTCGGGCCGCGGCACATTCGCGTCAACTGCGTGGCACCAGGCGCCGTATTCACGGAAATCAACCAGCGTGCGGGATTGTTTGACGATGCCCAGGCGCTGGCCCGGCTTGAAGGCATGAGTGGTCTGCACGCGTTGGGTCGAATTGGCACCGTCGAGGAAGTCGCTCAGGCTATTGCTTACTTCCTGCTGGCGCCCTGGACCACAGGAACGGTACTTGAAGTGGATGGTGGACTGGCGCTGGGTATCACGCGCGGCTGAATCCACGTAACACAACAGTCAGAGGAAAACATGAATATTCATCAGGCCCAGACCATCGACGTCCATGCACACGCTGTGCTGGAAACCACTATGGGGGCGGCTGGCCATTATGGTCCTGAACTCGGGCGCGAAGCATCGCCACGCTTTCGGGTTGGCAATTACGAGCTGCACGGCGTGAAATATCGTGGCAGCCCGTTCATGGAGATCGATCTGCGTTTGGCGGCGATGGGGGCCGCCGGTCTCGACTTCCAGGCGTTGTCGCCAAACCCACTGACATACTTCCACTTCATCGAGCCCGATGCAGGACGCACGTACTGTCGCACGCACAACGATGCACTCGCTGATCTGATTAAACCGCATCGGGACCATTTCGCTGCCTTTGCCTCGGTGCCGATGCAAGACATTGGTTTCGCCATTGAAGAAACCCAGCGTGCGGTACAGGAACTGGGCATGATCGGTCCGTACATCGG
>CAMDVY010000036.1 GCA_945878745.1 Klebsiella pneumoniae
TCGTGAAGTAGACTGTAAACGTCTCGAATCGCCTGAGGGGCGACTTGAAGCGACTGATCGGGCACCTAAAGCATTAGGCCAGTAGCTCAATTGGCAGAGCGGCGGTCTCCAAACCCGCAGGTTGGGGGTTCGATTCCCTCCTGGCCTGCCACTACTGGCAAGATAGAGGTTGGATACGCGTGACAACTAGTTCAGAAGTCGGAACTTCAGCAGCTCTGGATTGGGCCAAGGGGCTCGTTGTCGCGATCCTTGCTACGGGCGCAATTGTTGGGAACTGGTATTTTCAGGACCAGTCCCTGTTGTTACGGGTAGTCGGGGTTCTCCTGGTTGGTGGCGCCGCAATATACGTTGGCTCGCTTACCGAGAAGGGAGTGGAAGCGCTTGAACTGAGTCGCGAGGCGCGAAGTGAAATACGACGCGTCGTGTGGCCGACCAATCAGGAGACGACTCAGACAACACTCGTTGTGCTGGTCCTGATTGCCGTCTTTTCGCTGTTGTTGTGGCTGCTGGATTGGGCGCTCAGCGCCTTTGTGACAGCAGTTATTGGATAGCGTTGGAATTACTGTGGGTTGTTTCAAGTCTCGAGTGACCGGTTCTACGGCGTAAACAGGAAGATAGCGAAATGGCAAAGAGATGGTACGTCGTGCACGCCTATTCCGGTTTCGAGAAAAGTGTTGCACGCGCATTGAAAGAGCGGGTTGCTCTTTCATCGCTCGGTGAGTTTTTCAATGAAATTCTTGTGCCGTCTGAAGAAGTGGTTGAGATGCGAGCCGGTCAAAAGCGACGCAGTGAGCGCAAATTCTTTCCGGGCTACGTGCTGGTGGAAATGGAACTGAATGACGAGACATGGCACCTCGTGAAAGAAACGCCTCGCGTGATGGGTTTCATCGGCGGTAAAGCTGACAAGCCCGCCCCGCTATCAGACAGGGAAGCACAAGCGATCCTTGATCGAATCAGGGTAGGCAGTGAGAAAGCGACACCCAAAACGGTTTTCGAGCCAGGCGAGGTTGTTCGCGTCGTAGATGGACCGTTCAACGACTTCAACGGCATCGTCGAAGAAGTGAATTACGAAAAGAACCGCCTCAACGTGGCGGTCACCATATTCGGTCGTTCGACTCCAGTCGAACTGGATTTCAGTCAAGTCGAAAAGGCCTGACGAAGCGCACGTTCGATTCGTCGGACGGTGTGGACATGTGGCATGCAATACCGCATGCACAAACGAAACGAGCCTCTTTGTCGATCTCGACCCGAGGTAAACGTAGGCGGGGAGTACGAGCCTAAAGCGGCAGTACGTTAGCACCCAAACAGGAGCAGATATGGCAAGCAAGATCACTGCATACGTCAAGTTGCAGGTGAAGGCCGGGCAGGCCAATCCCAGCCCGCCGGTTGGTCCGGCGCTGGGTCAGCACGGGGTTAACATCATGGACTTCTGCAAGTCCTTTAACGCGCAGACCCAGCATCTCGAACTGGGGTTGCCGATACCCGTAATTATCACAGTGTATTCAGACCGTTCGTATACGTTCGTGATGAAGACACCACCGGCTTCGGTGCTCCTTAGAAAGGCGATCGGGATTACTAAAGGAAGCGCGACTCCAAATTCGGTAAAGGTCGGCAAAGCGACTCGGGCTCAACTCGAAGACGTTGCAAGGCTGAAGATGCCGGATTTGACAGCCGCTGATCTGGATGCTGCCGTGCGGACTATCGCAGGCAGTGCTCGAAGTGCCGGAATCGATGTGGAGGGAGTATAGATGCCTAAGCTCACGAAACGGATGCAGATCATCGAGAGTAAAGTTGATCGGACCAAAGCTTACCCGATCGATGAAGCAGTCAACCTGCTAACAGAAATTGCCAAGACAAAGTTTGTCGAATCAATCGATGTCTCGATCAATCTGGGCGTGGATCCGCGCAAGTCCGATCAGGTGGTTCGTGGCGCGACGACACTACCCCATGGCACCGGCAAGACAACGCGAGTCGCAGTGTTTGCTCAAGGCGCGGCTGCTGATGCAGCAAAGAATGCTGGCGCTGACATCGTTGGTCTCGAAGATCTCGCTGAGCAGGTGAAAGCTGGCAATCTGGACTTCGATGTTGTGATTGCCTCCCCGGACACGATGCGCATCGTCGGCCAGTTAGGAAAAATTCTCGGGCCTCGTGGCTTGATGCCGAACCCGAAGACCGGGACCGTAACGCCAGATGTTGCGACAGCGGTGAAGAATGCAAAAGCTGGTCAAGTACAGTTTCGTACTGACAAGGCCGGCATCATTCATGGCAGCCTAGGCAAAGTTGGTTTTGGTTCCGTGCAGGTTAAGGAAAACCTTGAGGCTTTGTTGAGCGACCTTCGTCGCGCCAAGCCTGCTTCCGCAAAAGGTATCTACCTGAAGAAGATCATGCTCTCCACGACGATGGGTCCGGGAGTCCTGGTAGATCAATCCTCATTGGAGGCCTGAGCGCACAAGGCAGTTTAGATCAGACAAGTTTGAAGGAGTGTTGCCGCCCGGCATGTTCGGGCGGTCAGCACAACCGTCAAAAACCGTATGGCGGCCGTACTTCGGTACACAAGCCTTAATGCAATGCCTACGTAGACGGCCTGGCTCAATTCCGTGGAACGCAGTCTGTTCCTGGCTTGGAGTCGCCGTATGGTTCATGCAGTGCAAGTGCGTGAATAAACAAAACGGATATCGGCGATATCCAAGGAGTAAACAGTGGCACTGAGACTCGAGCAAAAACAGATCATTGTTGCCGAGGTCAACGAAGTTGCGGTGAAAGCCCTATCGGCAGTGCTGGCAGATTACCGAGGCATGACGGTGACGCAACTGACAAGCATGCGCAAACGTGCGCGCGAGTCAGGCGTATACATTCGTGTTATTCGGAACACGCTCGCTCGACGAGCGTTGCAAGGAACGGAGTATGAGTGTCTCCAGGAGGCATTTACCGGACCAACTCTGCTGGCATTTTCGAAGGAAGATCCCGGCGCCGCTGCTCGTCTGCTGAAGGACTGCGCTAAGGAGTACGACAAACTCCAGATCAAAGCGTTGTCGATCGGCGGCAAGTTGTTGGCGGCCAGTGATATCGATCGCTTGGCCAAGCTCCCAACCAAAGAGCAGGCACTGGCGATGTTGTTGGCTGTACTGCAAGCACCAATCGCAAAACTGGCGCGCACGATGAACGAAGTTCCGAGCAAGCTGGTACGTACGATTGCGGCCATTCGAGACCAAAAAGAGGCGGCAGTTTGACTGTCAGCGCGAACAGAACGAATTGAGAGAAAACAGGAGAACACATAATGGCATTGTCCAAAGACGAAATTCTTGAAGCGATCGCTCAGATGAGCGTGATGGATGTAGTCGAGTTGATCTCGGCTATGGAAGAGAAGTTTGGTGTGACCGCGGCTGTCGCCGTTGCTGCAGCTCCTGCTGCTGCAGCCGATGGTGGTGGTGCAGTGGTTGAAGAGCAGACCGAATTCACGGTCATCCTGAAGGCCGCAGGTGAGAAAAAGGTCAACGTGATCAAGGTTGTTCGCGCGTTGACTGGTTTGGGATTGAAAGAAGCCAAGGACGTGGTTGATCAAGCACCGTCGAATGTCAAAGAAGGCATCAGCAAAGCTGAAGCCGAGGACGTGAAGAAGCAGCTCGAAGAAGCTGGCGCTTCGGTGGAGTTGAAGTAGTTCGCGTTGATAACGCGCGACTGCTGTTCTGCAAGCGGGCTGGCACACGGGGAATCCTGTGTGCTGGCCTTTAGCTGTTGCCTGATGGCCGTAACATCAACAGCCTGGGCAACGTAACACTTCTGGGAGAAACGTATGGCGTATAGCTTTACCGAGAAAAAGCGGATTCGGAAGGACTTTGGCAAGCTTCCTGAGGCGGTCGAGTTGCCGTATCTGCTTGCTATCCAGGTCGATTCCTATAGTCACTTCCTCCAGATCGGGAAAGGACCGGAGCAACGAACAGACGTTGGTCTGCACACTGCGTTTCGCTCCGTGTTTCCAATTGTCAGTTATTCCGGAAGTGCGGCACTCGAGTACGTCGACTACCGACTAGGTACGCCGCCTTTCAACGTGAAGGAGTGCATGCTTCGCGGCTCCACCTACGCCGCGCCCCTGCGCGTCAAAGTACGTTTGATCATTTATGACAAGGAGTCAGGTAACAAGGCCATCAAGGACGTAAAGGAACAAGAAGTGTACATGGGCGAAATTCCGCTCATGACTGAAAACGGCACTTTCGTCGTGAATGGCACCGAACGCGTTGTGGTTTCGCAGCTGCACAGATCCCCCGGTGTCTTTTTTGATCACGACCGAGGAAAGACACATTCGTCGGGCAAGCTACTCTATTCCGCACGAGTCATTCCCTACCGTGGTTCATGGCTCGACTTCGAATTTGATCCGAAGGACTGCGTGTTCGTTCGGATCGACCGTCGACGCAAACTGCCGGCGACGATTCTATTGCGCGCACTTGAGTACAAGTCCGAAGAGATTCTTGATCTATTCTTCGAAAAGAACGTATTTCACGTCAAGGCTGACGGCTTCACGATCGATCTCATTCCAGAGCGTTTGAGAGGCGACGTAGCGACTTTTGACATCACCGATCAAAGTGGGCAAGTCATCGTCGAGGCCGGCAAGCGGGTGACAGCACGTCACGTCCGAATGCTCGAGCAGAGCGGTCTGAAGACCCTTGATGTGCCACGCGAATATCTTCTTGAAAGAACCGTTGCGCGAGATCTCGTAGACAAGGCGACGGGTGAGATCATTGTTTCGTGCAACTCGATCATCACCAACGAAATTCTCGACAAGCTGCAGAAATCTGGTGTTTCTGACGTCGAGACGATTTACACCAATGAACTCGACTGCGGTCCGTTCATGTCGGACACACTGCGTATCGATCCTTCCAGCAATCGCCTGGAGGCGTTGGTCGAGATCTATCGGATGATGCGTCCTGGAGAGCCACCGACGAAGGAAGCCGCAGAAAACCTGTTCAACAACTTGTTTTTCTCCTCCGAGCGCTACGACCTCACGAACGTTGGACGCATGAAGTTCAACCGCCGTCTTGGCCGTGAAGAAATAATCGGCGAAGGCACGCTCGCTCGAGAAGACATCATTGATGTACTGCGCACGCTGATCGATATCCGGAACGGCAAAGGTACAGTAGACGATATCGACCACTTGGGTAACCGACGTGTGCGTAGTGTCGGAGAGATGGCGGAAAACGCATTTCGCGTTGGCCTGATCCGGGTTGAGCGCGCAGTTAAAGAGCGCCTGAGTCTTGCGGAAAGCGAAGGACTCATGCCGCAGGATATGATCAACGCCAAACCGGTGGCTGCTGCGATCAAGGAATTCTTCGGATCGAGTCAGCTGTCCCAGTTCATGGACCAGAACAACCCGCTATCGGAAGTGACACACAAACGGCGTGTTTCGGCACTCGGGCCGGGTGGTCTGACGCGAGAGCGTGCCGGATTCGAAGTGCGTGATGTGCACCCGACGCACTATGGTCGTGTCTGCCCAATCGAGACGCCTGAAGGTCCGAACATTGGACTGATCAACAGTTTGGCGACTTACGCCCGAACCAATGAGTACGGCTTCCTTGAGTCACCCTACCGAAAGGTAATCGATGGCAAAGTCTCCACGCAGGTTGACTATCTCTCCGCCATTGACGAAGCCGAATTCATCATTGCTCAGGCGAGCGCGATTCTCGACAGTGAAAGCAGATTTACGCAGGACATGGTGGATGTACGTCACCAGAACGAATTCACTCGGACGAATCGAGAGAACGTCGACTACATGGACGTCTCACCCAAACAGGTCGTATCAGTCGCGGCGGCGTTGATTCCGTTCCTTGAGCACGACGATGCGAACCGTGCGCTCATGGGCAGTAACATGCAGCGTCAGGCTGTACCGACGTTGCGTGCAGAAAAGCCGCTGATCGGCACCGGGATGGAGCGTGCTGTAGCAAGAGACTCAGGCGTGTGCGCAATTGCTGCTCGCGGCGGTGTTGTCGACAGTGTTGACGCTGGTCGTATCGTGGTCCGTGTGGCGGATGCGGAAACGTCTGCCGGTGAAGCCGGTGTGGATATTTACAACCTCACCAAATTCACCCGCTCAAACCAAAGTACGTGTATCAATCAACGACCGCTGGTGAAACCTGGTGACGTTATTGCGCGTGGTGATGTTCTTGCCGATGGTCCGTCGGTTGATAAAGGCGAGCTTGCGCTCGGGCAGAACATGCGCATCGCATTCATGCCGTGGAATGGTTACAACTACGAAGACTCGATCCTTGTATCTGAGCGTGTAGTCCAGGAAGACCGGTTTACCAGCATCCACATTCAGGAACTCACCTGTGTGGCGCGTGACAGTCGGCTGGGACCTGAAGAAATCACCTGTGATATTCCGAATGTCGGTGAAGGTGCGCTTTCTAAGCTGGACGAGTCCGGTGTGGTTTACATCGGTGCAGAAGTACTTGCCGGTGACATCCTCGTTGGCAAGGTCACACCCAAGGGCGAAACCCAGCTCACCCCTGAAGAAAAACTGCTCCGTGCCATTTTTGGTGAGAAAGCATCGGATGTGAAAGACACCAGTCTGCGTGTTCCGACCAGCGTTAAGGGAACTGTCATCGATGTGCAGGTTTTCACACGCGATGGAGTCGAGAAGGATCAACGCGCGAAGGACATCGGGCAACAACAACTTGCACAGGTCCGCAAAGACCTCGCTGATGAATTTCGAATTGTTGAAATAGACGCCTTCGAACGGCTGCGCCGTGCGTTGCTTGGTAACAAGGCAGCAAGTGCACCTGGATTGGCCAGGGGTGGTGTGATCGACAGTGAGTACCTGGCTACTCTCGCGAATGACGAGTGGTTCAAGATCCGAATGGCGGATGACGCTCTGAACAATCAACTGGATGCCGCCGAGCAGCATCTGAAAGACAAGAAGGAACAACAGGAAGCAACGTTCAAGGACCAGAAGACCAAGCTGGAGAGTGGTGATGATCTTGCTCCCGGTGTTCTGAAGATCGTCAAGGTCTACCTGGCGATCAAGCGTCGCATTCAGCCCGGTGACAAGATGGCTGGACGGCACGGGAACAAAGGTGTCATATCCGTGATCATGCCGGTCGAAGACATGCCTTACGACGAGAATGGGCAACCAGTGGACATCGTCCTCAATCCTCTCGGTGTTCCGAGTCGAATGAACGTCGGTCAGGTTCTGGAGGCGCACCTTGGCTGGGCAGTAAAAGGCGTTGGCGAACAAATCACAAGAATGCTGGAAGTACACGCAAAAATCGGCGAAGTTCGGGCGTATCTCGACAAGATCTATAACGGCGTCGGTCAGCGGAAGGTCGATCTCGACTCTTTGACGGACACGGAAATTTTCGAGTTGGCGACGAACCTGAAAGGAGGATTGCCAATCGCGACGCCAGCGTTTGATGGTGCGTCAGAGACTGAAATCAAGCGGATGCTCGAAATCGCCGGGTTGCCAACGAGTGGCCAAACTACGTTGTTCGATGGTCGGACGGGCGAGAAGTTTGATCGACCGGTAACAGTTGGCTACATGTACATGCTTAAGCTGAACCACCTGGTCGATGACAAGATGCATGCCCGCTCTACGGGTTCGTATAGCCTGGTCACCCAGCAACCCCTTGGAGGCAAGGCTCAGTTTGGTGGTCAGCGGTTCGGTGAGATGGAAGTGTGGGCGCTGGAGGCTTACGGTGCGGCCTATACCTTGCAGGAAATGCTGACAGTCAAGTCAGACGATGTCACCGGACGAACCAAGATGTACAAGAACATTGTGGACGGCGACTTCCGGATGGAACCTGGCATGCCGGAGTCCTTCAACGTACTCGTGAAGGAAATCCGATCGCTGGCGATCAACATAGAGCTGGAAGCTGAATAGGAGCGTGTAAGTGAAAGATCTTCTGAATTTGTTGAAGGCTCAGGGCAGCGTCGACGATTTCGATGCGCTCAAAATCGGGCTGGCATCTCCGGATCTGATTCGGTCGTGGTCCTATGGTGAGGTCAAAAAGCCGGAGACCATCAACTACCGGACTTTCAAGCCGGAACGTGATGGACTGTTCTGCGCGCGGATTTTTGGACCCGTCAAGGACTATGAGTGCTTGTGCGGCAAGTACAAGCGGCTGAAGCACCGTGGTGTGATTTGTGAAAAGTGTGGTGTTGAAGTCACGCTGACGAAAGTGCGTCGTGAACGCATGGGGCACATTGAACTGGCGAGCCCGGTTGCGCACATCTGGTTCTTGAAATCTCTGCCAAGTCGTATCGGCCTGTTGCTCGATATGACGCTGCGGGATATCGAACGTGTGCTGTATTTCGAATACTACGCCGTGATTGACCCCGGTTTGACAGACTTGCAGGTGGGCCAGCTTCTTTCCGATGAGGAGTACTACACCAAGCTGGAAGAGTACGGCGACGAATTCGATGCGCGCATGGGCGCAGAAGCAGTGCAGGAGTTGCTCAAGGCTCTTGAGCTGGATAGTGAAATTCTTCGCTTGCGCGAAGAAATTCCTGCGACCAATTCGGAAACCAAGATCAAGAAGCTGTCCAAACGTCTCAAGCTGATGGAAGCGTTCCAGCGATCGGGTAACAAACCCGACTGGATGATCATGAATGTGTTGCCAGTGCTGCCGCCTGATCTGCGACCGCTCGTGCCTTTGGATGGTGGTCGATTTGCGACGTCTGACCTCAACGATCTCTATCGTCGGGTCATCAATCGTAACAATCGATTGAAGCGTCTGCTCGATCTGTCAGCACCAGATATCATCGTGCGCAATGAGAAGCGAATGCTGCAGGAAGCCGTGGATGCGCTGCTCGACAACGGTCGGCGCGGTCGAGCGATCACTGGCTCGAACAAGCGACCGTTGAAGTCTCTGGCGGACATGATCAAAGGCAAGCAAGGACGATTCCGTCAAAACCTGCTTGGAAAGCGAGTCGACTATTCCGGACGATCTGTCATCGTTGTTGGTCCGACACTGCGCCTGCACCAGTGTGGATTGCCCAAAAAGATGGCGCTTGAACTGTTCAAGCCGTTTATTTTTGGCAAGCTGGAAACACGCGGTCTCGCTACCACGATCAAAGCCGCCAAAAAAATGGTTGAGCGTGAGACGGCCGAAGTCTGGGATATTCTCGCCGAGGTTATTCGTGAGCACCCAGTGCTGCTCAACCGAGCGCCGACGCTGCACAGACTTGGCATCCAGGCGTTCGAGCCTGTACTGATCGAAGGCAAGGCCATTCAACTGCATCCGCTGGTTTGTACTGCGTACAACGCCGACTTCGATGGCGACCAGATGGCAGTGCACATACCTTTGACTTTGGAAGCACAGCTCGAAGCGCGCGCGTTGATGATGTCGACCAACAACATCCTGTCACCTGCCAGCGGTGAGCCAATCATCGTTCCGTCACAGGACGTTGTGCTTGGTGTGTACTACATGACCCGTGATCGCATCGGAGCGAAGGGCGAAGGTCGCATGTTCGCGGATGTGAATGAAGCGCATCGTGCCTATATCTGCGATGAAGTAGATCTGCATGCACGCGTGAAGGTGAGAATCTCCGAGCAGGTTGAAGACGATGCCGGTCAAATCCGTGCTCGTCGCAAGGTATATGACACAACTGTAGGTCGAGCACTGTTCTATGAGGTCGTTCCAAATCGGCTATCGTTCGAATTGGTCAACAAGGCCATGGACAAGAAGTCGATTTCGCGGCTGATCAACGAGTGCTACCGCAACGTTGGCCTCAAGGAAACGGTGATTTTTGCCGACCAGCTGATGTACACCGGTTTTGCTTATTCGACCACGTCTGGATCATCCATTGGTGTGGACGACTTTGTCATTCCGCTCGACAAAGGCGAGATCATTGGTGAAGCCGAGCGCGAAGTTGCTGAAATCGAAGCGCAGTACGCCTCCGGTCTGGTTACCCAGGGAGAGAAGTACAACAAGGTCGTCGACATCTGGTCGCGCGCTAATGACCTGGTTGCTCGTTCGATGATGGAAGGGATCTCCAAGCAGGTCGTGACCAATATCCACGGTGAACAGGTCGAACAGGCGTCGTTCAACAGCGTCTACATGTATGCAGACTCGGGAGCGCGTGGTTCACCGGCGCAGATTCGGCAGCTCGCTGGCATGCGGGGTCTGATGACCCGCCCGGACGGCAGCATCATCGAAAACGCCATTACCGCAAACTTCCGCGAAGGCTTGAACGTCAACGAGTACTTCATCTCCACTCACGGCGCGCGAAAGGGTCTTGCCGATACGGCGTTGAAGACGGCGAACTCTGGCTATCTGACACGACGTCTGGTCGATGTAGCTCAGGATGTGGTTATCACTGAAGATGATTGTGGCACCGAGAACGGATTGACGATCAGTGCCATCATTGAAGGTGGTGATGTGGTCGAGCCGTTGAAGGATCGGGTACTCGGCCGCGTTGCAGCGCAAAACGTGTATGCAGCTGACGGCAAGACGATCATCATCGAGCAGGGAACCATGCTGGATGAGACTTGGGTCGATCGGCTGGATTCCCTCGGTATCGACGAGATCATGGTGAGGTCGGCAATTACGTGCGACACCCACTATGGAATCTGCAGCACCTGCTACGGACGTGATCTTGCGCGTGGCCATCTGGTCAACATTGGTGAGGCAGTGGGTGTGATCGCTGCTCAGTCCATCGGGGAACCCGGAACTCAGCTCACGATGAGGACGTTCCACATCGGTGGCGCGGCATCTCGTGCAACGGCAGTGGACAATATTCAGGTCAAGCATGGTGGAACGGTCCGTCTGCACAATCTGAAAACCGTGCAGCGTATCAGCGGTGAGTTGGTGGCCGTATCTCGCTCTGGTGAAATCGCCGTGGCTGATGAAGTCGGCCGCGAGCGTGAACGCTACCGGTTGCCTTATGGCGCGGTAATTTCAGTTGGCGACGATCAGAAGGTGGCAGCCGGTCAGGTTATTGCGCAATGGGACCCCCACACCCATCCGATTGTTACGGAAGTGGCAGGGCTGGTTGTTCTCGACGACATGGAAGAAGGGCTTTCGATTACGCGTCAGACGGACGAACTGACGGGACTGACCAACACCAACGTTCTGGATCCGAAAGATCGCCCTAGCGCGGGTAAGGATTTGCGTCCGGCGGTACGACTGATAGACGCCAAAGGTGCCTCCGTTCTCTTGCCGAGCACGGATATCCCTGCACACTATCTGTTGCCCAACGATGCGATTCTGTCGCTGCAAAACGGCGACTCGGTCGGTGTTGGCGACATCATCGCCCGCATTCCGCAACAGGGTTCCAAGAACCGGGACATCACCGGTGGTCTACCGCGTGTTGCAGACCTGTTCGAGGCTCGCAAGCCAAAGGAACCAGCAATTCTGGCCGAGATCAGCGGCAACGTCAGTTTCGGCAAGGAAACCAAAGGCAAACGCCGTCTGGTCATCACCCCTCTTGAGGGCGACGCAGTAGAAACGCTGATTCCGAAGTGGCGGACTATTGGTGTGTACGAAGGCGAATTCGTTGATAAGGGTGAGAAGGTGTGCGACGGCCCTGACAACCCGCACGATATCGTGCGCCTGAAAGGCGTTGAAGCGCTCGCTCGCTATATCATTGGCGAGATCCAGGAGGTCTATCGTCTGCAGGGCGTGAAGATCAACGACAAACACATCGAAGTCATCGTCCGTCAGATGCTGCGTAAGGTAGAAATTGTCGACTCGGGTGAGAGCAATCTGATCCGTGGTGAGCAACTTGAGTACGCAAATGTTCGGGTTATCAACCGGGCACAGGTGAGTGAGAACAAGCTGCCAGCGGAATTCTTGAGAATATTGCTCGGGATCACCAAGGCATCGCTGGCGACCGAATCGTTCATTTCGGCTGCGTCCTTCCAGGAAACCACTCGAGTACTCACCGAGGCAGCGGTAACTGGGAAACAGGACTTCTTGCGCGGATTGAAGGAAAACGTCGTGGTTGGTCGTCTCATTCCTGCGGGAACGGGCCTCACGTACCACAGCGATCGTCGTCGTCGTCGTAGCGACGAAATCGCGGGACGGAACGCGAAGGAACACACCGTGACGGCAGATGAAATCGAAGCAGCATTGTCCGAAGCGCTCAACTCGGCAGGCTGAGTTGCTCTGAAAGGCACCCTCGGCCTGCTTTTCGGCAAGCCGAGGTTGCGTATCACTTCAATGAGACATTAGAATTCGCGCCCCTTCGCGGGGGCGCACCAAGCGCATAAGAAAACCCCGGTGGGGTAAAACAGAGAACATGACACTATGGCGACCATCAGCCAGCTTGTACGCAAGCCGCGCAAACAGAAAGTAACGAAGAACATTGTCCCTGCTCTGCAGGGCTGTCCGCAAAAACGGGGTGTCTGCACCCGTGTGTACACCACCACGCCGAAAAAGCCGAACTCCGCGCTCCGAAAGGTCTGCCGTGTTCGGTTGACCAACGGTTATGAAGTCACTTCATACATCGGCGG
>CAMDVY010000037.1 GCA_945878745.1 Klebsiella pneumoniae
ACGCACAACGATGCACTCGCTGATCTGATTAAACCGCATCGGGACCATTTCGCTGCCTTTGCCTCGGTGCCGATGCAAGACATTGGTTTCGCCATTGAAGAAACCCAGCGTGCGGTACAGGAACTGGGCATGATCGGTCCGTACATCGGGACGGACTTTGGTCGGCCACTGGATGATCCGTCACTCGATGCGTTCTACGCCGCATTGGTGGCGATGGATGTGCCCCTCTTCATACACCCGGCGCCGGCAGGTATCGATGGTCCTGCGGGTGACGCCAATCTGAAGAAGTTTGATCTCGACATCATCATCGGCTTTACCGCGCAGGAAACCATCGCTGTGGCACGTCTGATCTTCGGTGGTGTACTTGATCGTCATCCCAAGCTCGATATCTGTCTGAGCCATGGGGGTGGAGCGACGGGCTACGTGTTCGGGCGTATGGCAAAAGCAGCGAAAAAGCGGCCTTGGGCGAGTGCAGAAATGCGTGCCGATGGTGCTTTCGAAGCCCTGCTGAATCGACTCTGGTTCGACATTCATGTCCACGCAGACGATTCGCTGGAGTTGCTGAAGTCGCATGTGAACAACGATCATCTGGTTTTTGGGACCAACTTTGCCGGTTGGGACCAGCAGCCCGGCAACGTGCGTGAAGAAGCCATGGCCTACACCGATAACGCACGCAAGCTGCTCAGAGCGGGGAGACTGAAGTAATGAGCGAGTTGAAAGAGATTCTGTCGAGACTTGATCGCCTGGAGTCCAAGGAAGCGATCCGGTCGCTGTGCACCGACTATGCAGTAGCCTGTGACCTGCATGACATGCCAAAACTCGTTGATCTTTTCACGGACGACGCCCGTTTCGGCTCGCCGAACGGCAAGATGGTGTCCACCGGCCGCGACGCCATCCGTGAGATGTTCATCAATACCTTCCAGATTCGTGGTCCTGCCTACCATTGGACCCATGATGTTCAGGTGACCATCGATGCCAACAATCCTGATCTGGCGACAGGCCTGGTACATAGTCATGCGGAGACCACGCCCAATGGGGTGGTCTCGATAGCGGCGATGAAATATCACGATCAGTACCGACGCGAAGCTGGTGTGTGGCGAATTGCCGTTCGCGAAATCACGTTCCTGTATTACGTCCCGTTCACCCGGTATGGCAATGCGTTGAACCAGGAGCGTCGAGTGCTGATGGGTGGCGACCTGATGCCGGCTGACTATCCGGAGAGGACTGAAGCGTGGCAGGAATACGAGCGGTTGTATCGGAAATGACCGATACGATGCACGAGCTTGCCAGACGCGCGCTGGTGCACCAGCAGGCAGGGACTACCGATCAGGCAGACAACATACTGCAGCTGCCGGTGTCGATGTATACGGACCCAGCCCGTTATGAACGCGAGATTCAACGCGTGTTCCGGGAACTGCCGATTGCGGTTTGTCTATCTATTGAACTGCCGTCACCAGGGACCTTTCGTGCCATGACGGTCATGGACGTGCCGATTCTCATAGTGCGTGGAGAGGACGGCGTGGTTCGCACCTTCCTCAACATCTGTCGTCATCGTGGTGCACAGGTGTGTGCAGAGGGTTCGGGAAGAGCGCGTGTCTTTGCGTGTCCCTACCACGCCTGGGTGTATGACCAGCAGGGCGCTCTCACCGGCCGATACGGCGCCGATACCTTTGGCGATATCGACGTGGATCGGTATGGCCTGGTGTCCCTGGCCTGTGCGGAAGCGCATGGCGTTGTTTATGCGATGCTGACACCGCGCAAGGAATTTGAAATCAACGACTGGCTTGGCGACTTTGCGTCCGAGCTTGCGAGCCTTGATCTTGGCAATTGGCATCTCTTCGAACAGCGTGACTTGCCTGGCCCAGGCTGGAAAGTGACGATGGACGGTTACCTCGAGGCCTATCATCACAACCTCGTGCACGCGAAGACGGTGGGACAATACACGGTGGGTAATCTGCTGGTGCTGGATACGTGGGGTCCGCATCAACGCCTGACCTTCGGGCGCAAATCGTTGCCAGAACTTGCCAGTACGCCGGAATCTGCATGGCAGCCGCAAACGCATATCCGTTTGATTCACTCCTGTTTTCCCAACTTGTCGGTATCAGGCATCCTCGGCGACCACTGTCTGGTGAGCCAGATTTTCCCCGGCAAGACACCGGATACAACCGTCACGCGACAGAGTGTCCTGGTTGCCAAACAGCCAGCAACCGAGGCCGAGTTGCGTGCGACACAAACGTTCAGTGCCATGACCTTGCAGGCTGTTGCTGAAGAAGATTATCGAATCGGCTTCGGTATTCAGCGTGGCATACTCGCCGGTGCCAACGACCACTTTCTGATCGGTCGCAACGAACCGGCGATCCAGAACTATCATCGTTGGGTCGCTTACTTCCTGCGTGCCAACAGCGGAGCACAGTGGTGACTCAGACCAATCCCCTGCGGAACAATCCCCATCGCCTGAAACTGGCTGTTTTCGGTGTCAACGTCAGCGGCGGCTGTTCGATGACGAGCATGCCGGGCACGCTGGATATCACCTGGGAAGAATCGAAACGGATCGCCATGCAGGCCGATCGCGCCGGCTTCGACGCCATCGTCCCGGTGGCACGGTGGAAAGGTATGGGCGGGGAGACCAACTTCAACCATCGTAGCTTCGAGCCTTTCACCTGGGCAGCCGGCCTGGCGGCAGTCACCGAGCGCATCGCGATCTTCTCCACGTGTCATGTGCCGACTGTTCACCCGGTTCGCATTGCCAAGGAATTTGCAACGGTAGATCACATCTCGGGTGGACGCTTCTGTCTGAACATCGTGGCCGGTTGGAACGAGAAGGAAATCGCCCTGTTCGGCGCGGCACAAGCTCCGCATGACACGCGCTACGACATCGCCGAAGACTGGATCACTCTGATCAAGGCGTTGTGGACTCGCGAAGGAGAATTCGATTACGACGGTGCGCACTTCAAGGTGCCGGGCGCCTATTCTGAACCGAAACCCCTGCAATCGACGCCGGTCATCATGAGTGCAGGGAACAGCCCTCGCGGGCAGGCGTTTGCGGCAAGACATGCCGATCTCAACTTCGTCGTGGCGCCTGACATGCTCGCGGCTGGCAAGGCGGCAGCGGACGTCCGTGCGCTGGCTCGTCAACAGGGCCGAAGTCTGCAGGTTTTCGGGCAGTGTTATGTGGTCTGTCGCGAGACCGAGGCCGAGGCGATCAGGTTTCGTGATCGCTATGTGAACGAATTCGGCGACTGGGCTGGTGTGCGCAATCTTCTGGATGTTTTGATCCCAAATTCACAAAGCGCGCTGGGTTCGCAGTGGGAAGCCATGGCGGCCAACATGATCGCGGGTTATGGGGCGTTGCCACTCGTGGGTACGCCAGATCAGATCGTTGAAGGCCTTCTCAAGCTGGCCGACGCAGGTCTCGATGGCACCACCCTCAGCTGGGTGGACTATGGCGCAGGTATCGAGCAGTTCGACAAGGTGCTCAAGCCGCGACTGATCGAAGCAGGATTGCGGGCCGCTTGAGGTCGGGTGTCTTGCGTCTGATGCGGAAAATGACTGGGAAAAGCGATGAGTGCAAAGAATCAGTCTGCTGACGTGGCACGATCGATCTACGACGTGATCATCATCGGTGCAGGCGTTACCGGGCTCTACCAGCTGTATCTCGCGCGAAAGGCCGGTTTGTCCGTGCGTGTCTTCGATGCTGCAGGAGGCGTTGGCGGTACCTGGTACTGGAATTGTTACCCTGGCTGCCGCTTTGACTCCGAAAGCGAATCCTATGGTTACACCTGGTCGAAAGAACTTCTACAAGAGTGGAACTGGACGGAGCACTTCTCCCCACAGCCGGAAACGGAACGTTATCTGAATTACGTGGCCGATCGATTCGATCTGCGGCGAGACATTCAGCTGAATGCCCGTGTTCAGTCAGCCGTATTCGATGCGCAGACCCGGCGATGGGATGTGCAGTTGACCACAGGAGAGCAGGCCCACGCGCAGTTTCTCATTGCCGCGGTGGGTGTTCTTTCGGCGGACTACACGCCGGAGTTTCCTGGCATCGAGAGTTTCGAAGGATTGTCATTGCACACCGGTCGTTGGCCGCGAGAAGGTGTCGATCTGCGTGGCAAACGTGTGGCCGTGATCGGCACTGGCCCAACGGGTGTTCAACTCATCACGGAAATCGCGCGGGACGTTGCGCATCTTACCGTCTTCCAGCGCACACCCAACTACTGTGCTCCGCTGCGCAATCGGCCGGTGACGCCGGAAGTTCAACAGCACTTCAAGGTAACTTACGAGCAGATCCATCAACTACTGCGCGAAACACCAGCCGGCTTCCTCTATCACTTTGATCCCCGTTCGGCATTTGATTTCACCCGGGAAGAGCGGCTCGCGCATTATGAAAAACTCTGGGCATTACCTGGTTTTGCCAAGTGGCTGAGTGGCTTCCAGGAAGTCATGACCGACCGGGCCATCAACGAGGAATTCGCCGAATTCCTGCGCAACAAGATTCGCGCACGGATCAATGATCCGGTATTGGCCGAGAAGCTGGTGCCAAAAAACCACCCGTTCGGATCCAAGCGAATTCCGCTCGAAAGCGGGTACTTCGAGGCCTACAACCGCAACAACGTCTCGCTGGTTGAACTGCTCAAGACACCGATTGAACGAATTACTCCCACTGGCATCAAGACCAGTGACGCTGAGCACGAGTTCGATGTGATCATCTATGCCACCGGATTTGACGCGGTAACAGGGCCACTGACGCGCATGGACATCCGTGGCATCAACGGGCAAACCATGTGTGAGAAGTGGGCAGATGGCGTGCGTACCTATCTGGGTTTGCTGACCGCAGGATTCCCCAACTTCTTCATCGCCACCAATTCGGCCTTCTGCAACTATCCGGTCTGCGCCGAGATGGTGGTGGAGTGGATTGCGGGCGCGATCGAACATCTGCGTGCAAACAATCTGGGGAGCATCGAAGCAACTCCCGAAGCGGAAGAGGCCTGGGTGCAACACTCGGTAGAACTGGCGAGTCATTCCTTCCTCAGTGATGCCGATTCCTGGTTCATGGGCTCGAACATCCCCGGCAAGAAACGGGTGCTGGTGCTGTATTCCAACTCTGCTCCTGCTTATCGAGCCAAGTGCGAAGAAGTAGCCGCAAATGGTTATGAAGGGTTTGCGCTGCGATAGATTTTTCTGGTCGATGGATGGAGGTCACTGTTTCAACAGGAAAGTCGAGATGTCCAACAACTATCCACACACATTGTCCCGTGACTGCATCAAGGAGTTTGAAAACAAGGGGTTTGTCGTCACGCCCGGGGTTATCGATGCCCGGGAACTGGCTACATTCAATGTTACCGTAGACGCCGAGGTAACACGGCGTACCGCGCATGACCATCGCGCCGTACATGAAAAGACGACCTACGAGCAGTCGTTTGTCCAGTGCATGCGCCTGTGGGAAACGAGCCCCGAGGTGTTGCCGCTCACCTGTCACGCTGGAATGGCTGGGGTGGCAGCCCAATTGCTGCAAGTTGATGGGGTCCGCCTGTGGCAGGATCAGGCGCTCTACAAAGAGGCGGGTGGTCGCGAGACGACCCCTCATCAGGATCAGACCTTCTGGCCCATCGGTTACGAACCACTGATCAGTGCCTGGATCCCCTTTGACGATGTGACGGTCGAGAATGGTGCCATGGCCTATGTTCCCGGTTCGCACAAGGCGGGACGGTTGCGCGTTGTCGATATCACACACGGCACCGAACCCTATGACATCCTGAATGATCCGGCGCTGGGCGGTGCGAAGCTGGAAACAGTGGAAGTGCCCGCAGGCTCAGTGATCTGGCATCACGGCCTGACGATACATGCAGCGTTTCCCAACAAGTCGACCAGGCCGCGGCGCGTGTTCACGATCGTGTATATCTCGGCGGTGGCGAAGCGGCATAGGGAGTGGATCGCCTATCCACTGGATCGAGATGGCGTTGCCGTTGGTGAGGTCATCCAGGGTCCAGGCATGCCCGTGTTGTGGCCTGCTCCGACGACGATGCCGGTACCGCCCAAGGCCGTGGGCGTGCTTGTAGGGCCGCAGGTCAGACCGCCGGAAGACGCGGATCGAGTGCAGTAACTGCGAAGTACCTGCGCTGTACCTGCGCAGTACCTGCGCGGCCGGGAAACACATCGACGTCATCCATCACAATCGCTCCTCGGAACAATTCATGTATCAGTCAGTTCTGCAGTTCTGGTTTCACGAGATCAAGCCTGCGCAGTGGTGGAAGGTAGATCCTGCGTTTGATCAGTTGATAGCCGATCGCTTTGGCGCACTGCATCATCGGGCCGTGCGTGCAGAACTCTTTGCGTGGCGATCGGATCCACATGGCCGACTCGCTGAAGTCATTGTGCTGGACCAGTTTTCGAGGAATCTGTATCGGCACGATCGACGTGCATTCGAGGCTGATCCCCTGGCACTGGCGCTTGCCCAGGAAGCCATTGCAGCCAAGGCTGACGTCGCGCTGGCACAGCATGAGCGAACGTTCTTTTATCTGCCGTATATGCACAGTGAGTCGAAAGCGATTCACGAATTAGCGGAGCGCCTGTTTCGAGACTATGCGCCTGGAAGCAACTACAACTTCGAAATGCGCCACAAGGCCATCATCGACCGCTTTGGTCGTTATCCGCATCGCAACGCTGCACTCGGTCGTGAGTCGACGCCCGAAGAAGTCGCCTTCCTGTTGGAGCCAGGATCTCGGTTCTAGCCTAGTCACCGGGGCTTTGTTATGTTCACCAACGGACAAGCTGCAGCATTCGTAGTGGCGAAAAACCAGTCACAAACACACTTCTTGTAAAAAGCGGTCTTGGAAAAAAGAGGTCGGCATGTCCTTGTATCGCGTCATTGTTCCCGTAACCGACCTAGAGCAAGCCGCGCGTTTTTATTCTGAAGTGCTCGGCGAGCCAGGCCGACGCGTCTCTGGCGGACGCCACTACTTCGGCGCAGACAAGGCAGGAGGCGCGATCGTCGCGTGTTATTCACCAAAGGACGATGGCGACGCACGCCGATATGGTGTCGAGTGGCGTCCGCACCCGCAGCAGTATCTGTACTTCTCCGTTGATGACCTCGAGGTGGCACGACAGCGGTGTATCTCCGCAGGTGCCCGGGACATCACTGACATAGACAAGATGCCGTGTGGCGAAACGATGTTCTATGCGGTCGATCCGTTTGATAACCCGATTTCCTTCGTCCTTGCAGGAACTGAATTCATCGGGTAAGTAGATTCGCGCCTGACAACGATTTGGAGCTGATGCGTTACGTCGTTGCATGGGCAATCGACGCGCCATCTCGTCGGGTGGTCTGCGGCGTGCGTCTGCCAAGGATCCCTTACCCCAGCGACCGACACGCCGATCGATCGATTCGGCGAAGCCTGTTAGCAAGCCTGAGGTGCCCATGATTCCTGATCCCGCTGCAGCGATTGATGCAGATGCCATTTCGCGCAAGACGTATTCGACGCCGGCTGCTCAGGAGATCTATCGACAAAAAGCGATTCGAGCCGAACTCAGGAACTGGGAACGTAGTGTGGTTGACGCCAGGATGGGACCGAACTCCGGCGTCCGCGATGTGCTGGCCGTTGGCTGTGGTGCAGGACGAGAGGTGTTCGCACTTGAAAACCTGGGGCTGAGGACGATTGGTGCCGATGTCTCAGAGGCACTGATCCGCATTGCTGGAGAGGAAGCTCATCGACGGGCGAGTAGCGCCGCCTTTGTGTTGATCGACGGCGTAACGCTGCCGTTTGCAGAGGCCACCTTTGATGCTGTCGTCCTGTGGGCGCAGGTTCTTGGTCATGTGTCTGATGCTGCTGCACGGTTGGCATTGCTGGCTGAAGTGCACCGCGTGATCCGCCCCGGCGGGATCCTCAGCCTTTCGGTTCACGACCGAGCCCTGACGCTGCCACTTCTCGACGCATCGCGCATCGTGAGTTCCGACACGCCGGAGCCGGGTGACCTGATCATTACTGAGCCAACCTTCGGCTCGATCAGTTTCATGCGGTACTTTGATGAGCCGGAAATCCGTTCTCTCCTTGCGGGAGCAGGCTTCTCGGACATCACGATCGCTCACACCGATGAGCTGGGAGAGTCGTCGGGAAACGTGTTTGTGGTCACTATAGTTGTGTAGTTGGAACGTGAAGGGCGACGTGAGGTGTTGCGGACTTACAATCCTCCGACCAGAATCGAACGACTTGTTGGACCGGAGGAGACGAGGAGATGCATGCACTTCCCAGGGTCGTGACGCAGGAACAGTGGCAGGCCGAGATCGATGCGCTGCGTGACAAGGAGAAAGAGTTGACTCGCGCGCACGATGCAGTGAACGCCATGCGACGGCGCTTGCCGATGGTCAAAGTGGCGAAAGCCTATGAATTCGATGGCGAGACAGGGAAGGTCGGCTTGCTCGACCTCTTCAGCGGCAGGCAGCAGTTTATCGTTTATCACTTCATGTATGGTCCAGATGCGCAGGCGGGTTGTCCGGGTTGTTCATGGGTTACCGACGCGACGCCTCACCCAGCGCATTTGCATGCTCGGGACACGTCGCTGGTGATGATTTCCCGCGCCTCAATTGAAAAGTTGGTGACGTTTCGGGCACGAATGGGTTGGGATGTTCCCTGGTATTCGTCACTGCACAGTGATTTCAACTACGACTTCAACGCCACCAATGCCGAAGGTGAGAACCACGTGACCAGTGTCTTTCTTCGGAATGGAAACGACATCTACCGGACGTATTACACCGATCAGCGTGGTGTCGAATATCTTGGCAGTCACTGGACATACCTTGATCTGACGCCTTTCGGTCGTCAGGAGTCATGGGAAGACTCGCCAGCCGGTTGGCCAAAACAGGAGAAGCACTGGATACGACGTCATGATGAGTACACGAAATGATGCCAACCCCATGGAGTTGCTGGAGATGTTTGACAATCGAAACCTGAATGCTGCGCTCGCAGGTATTGGCGCAGCAACGTCAACGCGACTATTCGAAGATTTGCACGCCGTTTATACCGCGCCTGACCGGCACTACCACACGGAAGCGCACGTGGCGGAGTGCATTCGGCAGACCAGGCGATTCGGACACCTGGCGCTCCTTGTTCATGAAATCGAAACGGCCATCTGGTTTCACGACGCTGTGTACGACACAAGGCGGAGTGACAACGAAGAGAAAAGTGCGGAATGGGCACAACGTGAACTAGCCCTGCTCAGCACGCCGAACGAGGTTATCGATCGGATTGTGGACATGATTCTGTCGACAAAGAGTCACACGTCGACGAGCCCTGACACTATTCTGATGGTCGATATTGATCTCGGTGTCCTTGGAGCAACGCCTGCCCACTTTGAAATCTATGACCAGGCTATTCGCCGGGAATTTGCATGGGTCCCTGTTGCCGACTACCGAACCGGTCGATCCAGAGTGCTCACTGCGTTCCTGGAGCGACCGGTGATCTTCGGAACTGAGGAAATCAGGCACCTGTATGAAGCGCGTGCACGAGAGAATCTCAGGAAGAAGATCGATGAATTGGCCGACTGATTGGTCGAAATTGAACCGCCGTTGATGTGGTGGGTCAGGAGCTATTGGTATGTCTATCACTCTCGACATCTACAGGAATTTCGCGGCTCACAATCGAACCATGAATGAGCGGCTTTACCGTGTGATCAAGAAGATGCCATCCGGTTTGGTTCATGAAAACAGAGGCGGGTTTTTCGATTGAATCTTTGGTGGACTCAGCCACATCGTCTTTGGTGATCACTTTCATCTGACGCGCATTAAACGAGCGTATGCGGCCGCCAGCTGCCTTGATGAGATCGCCGATCAATGGGACTTTGAGCCAACCAGACAGTACGCTCGCGATATCGAAGGGCTCAGTATTGAGCGATCGCGTATCGATGGTGTTATAGACTCGTTTGCGGCGACCTTGACCCACTCAGACCTTGTGAAAACAACGCCATTGCCGGGCGGGTCTGTCCCGCTCTGGGTACTGCTGGACCATATGTTTCAGCATGAAACGCATCACCGGGGACAGGTTACGACGCTGCTTACCCAAGCGGGATTGTCGTATGGGTCTGTGGTCAATCCAATCGATGTCTTTCTGCACGGCCGAGGCGCAGTCTAGTCCATCGATCGGATATCAGATCGGTGTAAGTCAGTCGCCGTTCGTCACTTTGTCAGGAAACGGAAAATGCACGCCATTCTTCAAACCATCGGAGCCATCGTCGTTTTGCCGTACATCGCGTTGGCGGCCGGTTTTCTGCTTATCGGGGATGTTGCCAGAGCCAAAGGTCTTGCCGGGATCTTCGACGTGATGTTCCACCATTTTGACTGGATCGTGCGATGGGGCATCTATGGTTTTGTGCTGCTCTGGATTGTCTTTTTGATCTTGGGATTTTTCGATCAGTTCCAGCGATTCACTGCGCTCAGCCTGTTCCTGGTGGCGGCTGGTAGTTCGATTGTCATCATCCTCTTGCACTCATCGAGGTTGGAGTTTGGTCACTATCTGTTCCTGGCACCGTGTTTCGCTGTTGCCGCGACAAGTGCCTGGTTGTTCATACGCGCAGGTGGCGCTGCCTGACCTTCTCCTCTGGAACAGGATCGTGGTATAGAGCATCACGACCTCACCGGAGCAACGAGGAGAAGCAGAGTGCCAAAACAACGAAGGCGCGGTGGTGCGGTTGTGGGTGTCGCGGAACATGGCAACTCTGCAGTTCTCGTCACGTTGACCCGCGAGGGTGAACTTCTGGATCGGCGAACCGTCGACCTCACGCATGATCTGCCTACGCATCCGTATCATCACGAAGGATCGTGGGCAGTAGGCCGATATCGGGATAGCCCGTGGTCGCTTGAAATATCATTGTCCGACGCTATCGCTTTGGTTGAGCGCGTTCGCAAGGCTGCAGCGCTCGGAGCGCGTGACGCGCTTGATGGGCTGGCCTCATCCGTGTCTGTTCCCATCTCCAGCATAACCCTCCGCGTCTGTCCCGGGCTTCCGGCAACCACCATCGAGCGGATCGTCGACACGCGCGCTGCGACTGTTGCCGATTCCGTGATGTATCGCGAAGCGTTGGCCACGGAAGCATTGGCGCGTGACTGGTCTGTGCATTGGTACGACCGGGAGCGCGTTTCTCAACAGGCGGCTGTAGCTCTCGTTGGCCGGGACGTAGAGGCGTTCCTGCAGGCGATGGGGCGCGCCATTGGACCGCCATGGCAAGCCAGACACAAACTCGCGGCGAGGGCTGCGCTCGCAGTAATGCGACTCCCTGCATAGCGTGAGGTAACACCTGCGACAGTACCTTTCGTCACAGATGTCCATTTCGTCGAATGGCCTGCGAATTCCCTGCGTCGGCGCTGCTGTGGTTCTCGCGTTGACATACTGTGCGACACACAGTACTGTGCACGGCATGGGTGATTCAGACGCTTTCAACAAACTTGAACTCGAACTGCGACGCGGCGTGGTGGTACTGGCCACGCTCTCGCAGCTTCGTAGGCCTCGTTATGGGTATGAACTTCGGCAGGCGCTGGCCGACCGAGGCATGCCGATCGAAGAAGGCACGCTCTACCCGTTGTTGCGCCGCCTGGAAACGCAGGGTGTGCTGAAAAGCGAGTGGAAGATCGAAGACGGACCACCGCGCCGGTATTACTCGCTTAATGCCGATGGCCGGAAGCTGCTCAAGAAACTCACCGAGTCCTGGCAGGGCATGAACGAAGCCATGGGTCGGCTCTTGAAGGAGGACTGACAATGAACGTGGATGAACTGATCGAAGCCTATGTGGCCGATGTCGCGGTGCGGTTGCCGCGTCGTCAGCGCAACGATGTAGCGTTTGAACTTCGTGCACTGCTCGGTGAAGAGTTGCAGGCGAAGGCTGAAGCGTCCGGTGGCGCTGTGGATGTGGCCTTGGCCACCGAGATGCTGCGTGACTTTGGTCACCCGGAACAGGTAGCAGCACGTTATCGTTCCCGTCCCGAATTCACGATCATCGATCCGGCTGACGGATACGGATTCCTGCGCGCCACGGGGATCGGTCTGCTGATCATCTGGGTCGCAGGGCTGGTGAAGGAGTTTCAACTGCCCTTGGATTCAGGATCCGATCTTGTTCTCGCGCTGAGTCGATGGTGGCTTGGTACGGTGCTTGCTTCGTTCTGGTGGCCTGGTGTTGTGGTGACCTGGTACGCAATCGCCGCATGGGTTCGGCTGCGTTGGCCCTCGCACAGCGTGTGGAAACCACGCACCCGTGAACACATCAATGGCGGACGCGCATCACTGGTGATGGGCATCCTCGGCATCATCTGTGGGCTCGGTATCCTCGTCGAACCCCGTGGATTGCTGGAGCTGTTCTGGGGTAGCCAGGTCGCCCCTGTGGTTTACGATGCACTTACGTACACA
>CAMDVY010000038.1 GCA_945878745.1 Klebsiella pneumoniae
ATCTCCTGATCGCGATTTTTGATGAACCCAACAATCGCGGTCAGAGACCGCTCCTACAAAGAGACCACCGCTGTAGCGGAGAGCGCTGCCCGACATTGCGATGGGAGGTGTGCCTGAAATACTGCCGATTATTGTCGAATCAAGGTTAATCAGAGTTACCCTAATGATCAGCTGATGGCAAATTCCTGTGTGCATCACTTTGGTAGCCCGGCCATGAGCTTCTCGTAAGACTTCATCATGTCGGCTATGCGATCCTTCTTCACGAATGGCGTGTTGAGGAATCGCTCGATCGTGGTATTGAACAATTCGGGGTCATCGAATGGAACCATGTGGGTGCTGTTCGGGAGGATCGCGAGCTGTGCGTTCTGCAGGTGAGTGAAGATCTCCACAATGTGTTCGGTCCGAACCAGGTCGTGGTCACCGGCCATGACCAGCGTCGGCGCGGTGATCCGCTCGAGCTGTGTCGGATCAATGTTTGGTTCCTTCAACATCATGCCCGCCACCTTCAGTGCGCGTTTCCCGGCTGGTGTGTTTCGCTCGCTGTCGGGCGTTGAGGCCAGCATCGAGCTGAATAGCTCATCCGTCTCTTTGTAAATCGCATTGGTGGTGGGGTTCAGGTTCGGTGCCATCGACACGATCTTCTTGACCTTGCCGGGATGTCGAACCCCGAGCAGAAGAGCCTCGATGCCGCCGTCACTCCAGCCAATGACGTCGACCGAATCGAGTTTGAGATGATCGATCAGCGCGGCGAGGTCGTCGGTCATCGTCTCGTAGGTGAGCGGACCATCGCTGTCGGCGGAGCGACCCTGGTCGCGACTATCCATCGCGATCACCGTGTAGTGCTGCTTGAAGAACTCGATCTGGGCAGCCAGCCCGCCGATGCTCCCGCCATTGCCATGCACGAGCAACAACGGAGCACCATTGCCGTACGTTTCGTAGTAGAGCGAGACGCCATCATGCGTGAACGTGCCGCTGGCTTGCGCGTTCGCCCCGTATGGAACCTTGGGGTCAACGATAGTCGCCGAGTCCGCCGCCTTCTCATCAGACCTGGCATAGGTGGCTGCTTGAAGAAGTACGCCGACGAGTAATGCTGCGCGAAAGAGTGTGGCCATTTCCTGCTCCTGAGTAATGTGGACCTGCGTGAGCGACGCGTAGCCTGCTCTGCGCGTCAGAGGAATTCGAGCAATACGACGTGAAGATCATGACGTATGGACACGGATTGGACAATGCAGCTACGAATGCTGAAGGAAAGCGTTAGCTATGGGCTTTGGGACTGCACGGGAAAATCAGGTTTTTACATGCGTGAAACGCAGCACCTCGTTCTTCAAACCCGTTGCAGTTGCCCGCCTCTTCAAAGACCTGACGAGCAGTTCGCCGAATTGCGATTTGCGGCGTCACTTCAATTTCATCAGTGTATTTGTAGAGGCTTTTCGGTACGGGTTTCGGCTCGTTCACCTTTCTGACGGGTTAGATCAGGGTGTCCACTCAACCGGAGGAGATCCCGGGTCCGATGCACCGCATTGTTATGCGCGGCCTAGCCATACTGCCGGATCGCGACGTGCGTGAAAGACTGCGAGCACTACAAGCTGATTGCCCTGGTGACGAAAGAAAATGGAGTACGGAAATCGGCGTGCTCGAACGCATCGGACATCACGGTGCATTACAGGAAAGCGCTCGGGGTCAGTCGCAGCAAGAGAAATAGCACGATCAATTTCGATGATGAAATCCTGCCCAAGTCAAAGTCGATGTTCTCGATACCATTTGGCCGCCTCGTCGAAGTCCAGCCGAGCAGCTCTCCGAAATACTACTTGTAACGTCACTTGTTCAGTTGTTCGACCGCGCTGGCTTTGATGTCTGCCCAAGGAATAACGTCATTCGGATTAGATTCGGAGTCCGAGATTCGCCGATCCAATTCAGCTCTTTGCGGGTTGGGGAGAGGAACATCGCGGCTATCGGCGGCGATGGTGTCCCATATCTCCTCCACGAGGTCCAGTCGTTCCTGAATTCCGAGACGGTCTATACCGAGGGTTTTTATAGAAACTGCCATGGAGTATTCCTCAATGATCCGCCACGATCATATCAGCGAGGGTGCTCCGGCGTCACGGATGCGCAAAACGCCACGCATCAGCCGCCCGCGAGACAGGCGGCAAATTTGCGCATGCAAATTTGATGACTGGCTGATGGGTCGGTTGCATGCGTTTGTTAAGCCTCGTGTTCGTGGCAGACTGCTTCAATGTTATGCCCGTCTGGACCAATAACGAAGGCTGCGTAGTACTTCCCGCTGTACTGTAGACGCAGACCAGGCGGACCGTTGTCTTTGCCGCCCGCTTCAAGAGCAGCGCGATAGAAAGCTTCGACTTGCTGGCGATTCTCGGCCGCGAACGCCAAGTGAAGATGCGCTGGCTTCTCTTCAGTTTGATACAGGCACATGGAAACATCGCCCTTTGGTTGGCTAAGCTCGGCGCCGTTCGGCGGCCACTCCGTAACAACGGTGACACCGAGTGGTTCGAGTGCTCTGACGAAGAACGCTTTGCTCGCAGCATAGTCGCTGACTCCGAACTTGACGTGGTCAAACATGAGTTCTCCTGAAGTGCGTGGGCCTCCGCCTGCTGCGCGCAAGACCTTTCCAGAACGTGATGTTGCTCAGAGCTGCGAACTGCACGAAGCGTCTCCTCCGAGGCCTATCGTTAGACATGAGGGATGCACAAAAGGAGCAGCATTTTGTGCATCCCCTCGATGGAAGGGTCATGCCGCACTTCGCGAACCCGCAAACACGACCTTGAACCGCTCACAAGCGATCAGCATATTTTCACTGAAGACTTTCCCGAAGCCTTCGCACTCGCGCGAGAAATAGCTTGTTTGAGCCTGGCGCCAGTACTCCAGAGATCCGTCGCCTTCGCCTTCGGTTGCGGCGAACTCTGCAGTTACTTCATTGAAGGCAACGATATCGACTTGGGTTGTCTCGATCACGCAGAGCGTAGAGCCAGCCCAGTTTGTGACAACACTGAGATCACCCGGTCGTGGTACGCGCTTGCCCTCGTGCTCGTAGGCCAACAATGACCCCGCCGTGGCGCGCTTTGTGCCCGCGAGCACCAGTTCTGCCAAAGAGTTCGCAAGTTCCTCGCTGTCGCAGAAGTGGAAGGCTTCATAGAAGCTTGCGGGGTCAACGCCGCCCGCTGCAGTACTGAAGCGTTCCCAATAGTCAGCAATAGTCGCAGGAATAGGCATGGGCGTTTTCGTACGGCCTAACGCGCCATTCACCGGCTGCGTGTGCTCGGCGCGGCTTTTGCGACAGCAAAAGGCGTGACGAGTAGCGCAGTCCGGTGCAATGGCTTGTTGGGCTGCTGACGCTTATTGCGCGGCACTGGATGTTGGAACGGCATCCACCGGACCCTCAAAAGCAATAAACAGCACGCAAGCATCTCCCTGTTTGCATGTAGCTGTGTGCGGGAGTTTCGCCGGACCGTATGCATACATCCCGGGCTTGAGTAAGGCGGGTTGCTGCCCATCGTAAGCAACTTCCAGCTCCCCAGATACCAGCACCATGCGCTCCGCAGATGAGTGCCAATGGTGCGGAAGACTCATGTTCGGTGGAACCTTTAACCACACATCGGCATTCGGCTTTGCTGGATCACCGTGCAGGACAGCCAACTGGCATCCCGCTGGCATGAATTCTGGACATGGTCCCCAATTCACCTCGCTGTCCGCTACCGAGGCCGACAACGCCTTCTCGGATGCCACCGTCTGTGCGATTGCAAGCGGAGAGCAGATTGAAACTACGAAGCTCAGAATCGAGAAGGTACGAAAGAACGACATGTATGAACTCCTATTCAACGATATCCAGAGCTTATCACTTCGTATCTGACAAGAAAGCGGGTTTAACGGCAATCGTCCGGATTTCAACGCCGTCAAACCCGCCCATTGAGAGCAGAACTGAGGAAGCTATCCACTAAGCTCCGGTGCTCGGCCAACCTTTTTTCAATCCCTTCGCCTCTCAATACACACGCCTTTACAACTGTCCTCAAACCTTGCCGATCGATATCGATTTCAACAAGCTGAACTGGCGCAGGAATGTCGGAGGAGCGTCAGTTCTCGAAAAGTTCAAACAAAGCAGTGCACCGATGCTCACCAATCCCATCACCCGTCGCAGACTGAAGTCGATCAATGAGGTCGCATTGTCACAGACTCTCTCCGGCAACGAAGTTGGTGTGATGGAAAGCGAGGCGAGTTCCGACGGAGTCGAACCAATTGATTTGTGCCGAACAATTTCATGACAGCGCGAATGACGACCGGTTCTGCCTGGCAGTTGCGAGCGATCCGGGTGCGAATGACGACAAGGTTCGTTTGATAGAGAGATCAATCAGAACCGATTGCCGCTCGCAAGCGTTTGGGCACCTCGATACCCTATCCGTCCACCTGTGGGCGGAGTCTGAGATGAGGACCAACATTGTCGCCAGTGAATGCGCTGCCGCGCTGTTTCCGCCCAATACGCTCGCCGGTTTCAGTTACTGTCTTGAGCAGGTATTCGACGGGATCGAGTTCGATGTTCAGCTCACTGCCGATGCCCAGGTGGTTGTCCACCACGATTACCTGTTGAACCCGCGAACTACGCGCGACTCGTCCGGGCAGTGGCTCAGCCCACCCTATCCAGCGATTTGCGGTATGACCCTGAACGACGTGCGGAAGTTTGATGTTGGGCGGTACCGGCCCGGATCGAGGGAGTTGGCCGACTACCCACAGTATCAGCCGAAAGATGGCGAGAAGATTCCCTCCCTGGACGAACTGCTCGCGTGTCACAACGAGCGGGGTGCAACGTCAACGCTCTGTATTGAGCTGAAGTCATCGCCCTTTCAACGAGCCATCAGCGCGGATCCGAACGCCCTGGTCGCCGGGGTCATTGACGCCGTTGTTTCCCATGGCCTTGCACACCGCACCGTCCTGCTGGCGTTCGAATGGGATCTGCTGCGGTTTGCCCACGAACTGTGCCCGGTGGTGGAACTGGATTACCTGACGTTGAATCCTGCTCATATCGTTGCGTTGAATCGCAAGCTCGGACCGGTTGACCCCTGGCTGCTGTTCGGAGTCTTCGATCCTCGCCGCTACAACAACAGCGTGCCGGACGCGATCGCGGCGGCTGGTGGCCATTGGTGGGGTCCGCATGTGAATGACGTCAGCAGAGAGGACGTCGCCTGCGCGCAGAGCCTGGGGCTCAAAGTCAATCTCTGGGGTGTCGGTTCAGATGACCGCGCCATGACGCATGCTCTGACGCTTGAGGCCGATGCGATAACGCTCTCCCACCCGGACCTGCTCAGAGCGAAAATCGAGGCTGCGCGGTGAGCGGTACCGGCATGTTCATTTTGGCTTCAACAGCGCCGTCACGGGATAGGCCAGTTGCCCGAACAGGGTTCTCGGCAGCTTGACCGTTGTGCCGTACTCCGCTGGCCAGTGTTCATCGGGCATGTGGTAGGTCCCAAACAATTTGTCGAACACAACCAGATGCGCTGAATAGTTGGTATCGATAGCCGGTTTTTCCGAGCTGTGATGCCAGTGATGAAACTGGGGTGTGACGAACAGGAACTTGAGCGGACCAAACGGAATGCCGAGATTGCAGTGGATCAATACCGCCTGCAGGGCGGCAAAGGTCACATAGATGTCCAGGGCTGCCTTGTCTGCCCCGAGCAGATACAGGGGAATCATCACCATCGCCCGCTCGGAAAAAACCTGAATGAAGTGACCACGTGAACCCGCCAGCCAATCCAGATTCTCGACTGAATGGTGAACGGCGTGGATGGGCCACATGACTTTCACCTCGTGGTAAAGCCGGTGCTCCCAATACAGTACAAAGTCCGCGCACAGGAGAATCAGTGCAACTTGTACCAGCAAGGGCATAGAGCGTACGGTTTCCTGAACGGCAGGACTGATCGCCCAATGAAAGTGACTGGCGTGATAGTTGGCAAACAGCAGGATGGCCGAAATCATCAGGTGGTTGAAACAGAAGTAGAAGAGATCGAGCGTCCACTCTTTACGCAGAATCACCTGATCTGCATATTTTGGAAACAGCTTTTCCAGTGTCGTGAAGATCACGACAGAGCCGAGAAAGGTCAGGATCAGCCAGTCCACGCCCAGAGACAGCGGTCGCGGATCAACCGGTCCGACGGGAATCGTGTAGCCGCCCAGGGCGAAGGCGGCGAGGGTCGCAGTCAGGCCAATGGCACCAAACCATTTGTTCCTGCAGAGGATCAATGAGGTGATGCTCAGGAACAGGGAAAAGTACATCGCGTACTTCAGCAGCTTCTGCAAGGCCGACGCATCGTAGACCTGGCGTAGTTCGGTGGTGGTCAGATAAGACGGGAACAGGTATGCAAGCACGGCGAGCAGACACATCGCGCTGAGAAACACGGCGCTGTAGCCGCTGACTCTGCCGTCGCCAAAACGAAACTGTTTGGCAGCATTGAGCGGCACGTTTCGTTCACGGTACTCATAGTCGCTGTTCATGACTTCACCCCAGGATCGGATACAAGACAATGCACTGATTCTCGCGGATACCATGACAAACTGCCACGACCCCATGATGGTTGAGCGGTTGCACAGCGGCGTGACATGATCGAGCGCTTCTGGAACCCACCATTGCAACCGGAGACTTATCGATGCCGCAGCTTTCATTCGACCTCAGTCAGGGTGTCGCAACCGTCACCATTACCAATCCGCCGCTGGCAACCATGGACCCGGACACGTTGTACGAACTGTCCGAAATGATGCCGAAAATCAAGGCGGATGATGTTCGCGCGCTGGTCATCACGGGTGGCATGGAAGGTTTTTTCATCCGTCATTATTCTGTAGTTGAACTCGATCAGGCGGCGCAGGGTCATCAGCGCAGTCGCGATCGTCGGCCGGTAAACATGCACGATCTGCTGCTGGAGATGGAGAACCTGCCCAAGCCGGTGTTTGCTGCACTCAACGGCACTGCCATGGGAGGTGGTTGGGAGTTCGCCATGGCCACGGATATTCGCGTAGCCAAGGATGGTCCTTACCGGTTCGGCTTGCCGGAGATCTCGGTTGGCATCCTGCCCGGTGGTGGTGGCACACAACGCCTGACGAATCTGGTCGGCCGCCACCGCGCGCTGGAAATGATGCTGCGTGCACGCACGGTGTCCCCGCGCGAAGCATTTGAATACGGGATGATTGAAGAACTGGTTCCGGCCGATACCCGTGAGAGCGCTCTGGATCGTGCGCAGAGTATTGCCGCCGAGATTGCGACACGCTCTTCAATGGCTGTGGCGCACATCAAGCGATTGGCGCGTGCTGCTGTGTCTCCCATCAGCCGCGACCTGCTCGGTCTGGAGTCAAAGCTGTTTGCAGAGCTGATGCAGACCCCCGAAGCCAAGGCGCTGTTGGCGAGGGTGGCCGCCTCACATCGTGAAGGCAGGGCGGAGTGACGTGGGTGGACTTGTCTTCATCGCGGTTGGTCACAATATTCCAGTCGATTCCCTACCAGGCGTAAGCTTCCGGTGCCTGCCCGCAGGGCGGGAAGATCGCATCGATCTGAATCCGCGTCTCATCATCCAGACGAATGTCGGGGACGTGTGACACCGAGATGAGTTGATCGACCGTTGCCGGACCAATGATCGTCGAGGTGATGCCGGGTTGATGCAGCAACCAGGCGAGCGCAGTCGCACTGGGTGTTTCGTTGATCGCCTTGCACAACTCTGCAAAACGCTGCAGTTGTGGCGCATGTTTGCTGGTGGCCAGCGCGGCAGCAGATTGTCGACGGCCACCGGTTGTGTCCCCTGGTCCAGCCAGTAGACCACCCGCCAGCGGGCTCCACGGAATGACACCGAGGCCGTACTCACGACACGCGGGAAGCACTTCGAGTTCGGCACGGCGTTCGATCAGGTTGTACAGACTCTGTTCAGAAACCAGGCCCAGCTGATGCCTGGCGTTGGCCTGCTCGTTAGCGCGCGCAATCGCCCAGCCTGGAAAGTTGCTGGAGCCGACATAGATGATCTTCCCCTGCGTGATCAGCCGCTCCATGGCCTGCCAGATTTCGTCCATCGGTGCGGATCGGTCGATGTGGTGCATCTGGTACAGATCGATGTAATCAACCCCCAGTCGCTTGAGACTGGCATCACAGGCCATCTGGATGTGTCGTGCCGACAAGCCGCGATCGTTGATGTCATCGGACATGGGCTCATGAACCTTGGTGGCCAGCACCAGTTTCTCCCGTCGAGTACGGTCCTCGGCCAGCCATTTCCCGATGATCTGTTCAGAGGTGCCAACACCCAGCGCGCCGCCGTATTGATTCGCGGTATCGATGAAGTTGATGCCCGAGGCCACGGCCTGGTTGAGGATATCAAACGACTCCGCCGCCGAGGTGCGGGGTCCGAAGTTCATGGTCCCAAGGCATAGTTCGCTGACTTTGAGCGCCGTACGCCCGAGATTTCTGTATCGCATGAGCAGCTCTGGTTCCGAATTGAATCAAGGTGCGCGCAGTGTTGCGCCGGTGATGAGTTCCTCGCTTGAATCAGCCACCAGAAATTTCACGAGTTTCTGGGCGCGCGCGGAGAGTCTTTTGTAATCCGCATAGGTAATGCTGGGTACGACCGGTTCCCTGAACCACGGGGCGTACAGCTCGAGGTTTGGTATGGCTCGCGGCCGATCCGAGACGTTAGGTGTCCCACCGTGCCAGGCACGCACGTCCCTGATCATCATGGCACCAGCTGGCGCTGGACACACGGTGCTGAGCCGCATCCATTCGGGCTCTTCGGCCAACGACGGTATGCGAGCGCGCGAGTTCTGCGTGCCGGGAATCTGTCGTGTTGGCCCGTTCAGCCGGGTCACGTCCTGAGGCAGGAAATTCACACAGATGTAAGGCGTGGGCAGATCACGAATACTGGTGTGACCAATGGGATCATGGAACGCGTTGAACGGTGTCTTGGCACTGTCGCTCCAGTCGCGGACGTCGGAATGCAGAATCTGGTAATCCACGGCGCCAGGCAGGCAGAAGTCGCCACTGGCCGCGCGCAACATGTAGTCGGGGTTGCCAAAGATCGCGCTGACGATTGTTGTCACCGCAGGAATGTCCAGCAGCATCTGCCACTCGGGGCGATGCAACTGGCTTCTGGTGAGGCTGGATCCGCCGAAGGAGTATCGGTGCGAACCTCGATTGCCTTTGTGGTCACCATCCAGTGCCGTTATCTCCTGCATGACCTCATCACAGCCCCTGGCCAGGAAATCGATCTGCTGATTGGAGAGGACGTCGCCAACCACCACGAATCCATCGCGACGGAACAGGGTGACGGCTTTGTCTACTTCCGCTGACTTGAGAATCTCCAGCCCCTTGATGCCATTGTTGGCAGCCAGGTGCTCACGGAGCTCCATGACCCGACGTTCGTGGTTTTCTTCGCTGGTCGAGACGTGGGTGTTCTTCACTGGCCTAGCTCCATTAAACTAGCCTCTCCCGAGGGTTCAACGTGCCGGAAGGATAGCCGAGCGCTCTGGGGCTTACGAGTCTGTTGGCATCGTCTGACCTGATCGTT
The DNA here is from genome assembly GCA_945878745.1 of Klebsiella pneumoniae. Classification (GTDB taxonomy): domain Bacteria; phylum Pseudomonadota; class Gammaproteobacteria; order Pseudomonadales; family Azotimanducaceae; genus SYFY01. The sequence continues at coordinate 9,537 of CAMDVY010000038.1, forward strand.
CCATGGTTTTTGGCTGTTGCTGTGCGTGGATGTCGAAATCAACGCGGTTCGTTCGTCTAGGGAATGAAGACCAGCCTTTCGCCGGTCACATCAAGAAGGAAAAGGTGATGAAACAGTATTTGCTCAGTGTCTGTTACCCCGCAGGTAGCAACCAACCGCTGCCCGCAGAGTTGCAGCGCATCATGCAAGATGTCGGAGCGTTGCAGAAAGAAATGCAGTCGGCAGGCATCTGGGTGTTCGGTGGTGGCCTGCATGCGCCGGATACCGCGACGGTAGTGCGCCAGGAGGGAGGTCGCGTGGTGACGACCGATGGTCCCTTCATCGAAAGCAAGGAACAAATCGGCGGGATAACCATCCTGAAAGCGCCTGACCTGGACGCCGCGCTGGCCTGGGGTGGCAAGATGGCGAAAGCGATTGGCGTGCCCATAGAAGTACGCCCTTTCATGGAGGGGCGCGGCTGAACGCGGAAATCGAACAGGTCTTCCGTCGCGAGTACGGCCATGCAGTGGCCGTGCTCATTCGGTTGCTCGGCGACATCGGGCTGGCTGAGGAAGCGGTGCAGGACGCCTTCACCATAGCGTTGCAGCGATGGCCTGAGAGCGGCATTCCACCCGCGCCTGCAGGCTGGATCATCACCACAGCACGTCATCGGGCCATCGACTGGTTGCGGCGTGAAGCCTCGCGCGAAACACGCGAGATGGCCAGCAGACCCTTTCTGGCTGAGAGCGACGCTGTCGGGGAGCGGGACGTAGAGGATGATCGGTTGCGGCTGATATTCACGTGCTGTCATCCAGCTATCGCAATTGAAGCGCAGGTGGGTTTGACGTTGCGGCTGTTGGGTGGATTGAAGACTGCAGAGATCGCACGCGCCTTTCTGGTGTCCGAGCCGACCATGGCACAGCGTCTGTCGCGCGCCAAAGCCAAGATCCGTGACGCGGGGATTCCCTATCGCGTGCCCGACTCAGAGGAGTTGTCAGAAAGGCTTGCTTCGGTGCTGGCCGTGCTCTACCTCATGTTCAACGAAGGTTACAGCGCGACCTCAGGGTCGACGCTCGTTCGAACTGAACTGTGCGACGAGTCCATTCGTCTCGCACGTCTATTGGTTGAGCTGATGCCGCAGCAGTCGGAAGTTCTGGGACTGCTTGCCCTCCTGTTGCTCATCGATGCGCGGCGCGCTGCTCGCGTCGATGTCGATGGCGCTTTCGTTCGCCTCCCGGATCAGGATCGTGAAGTCTGGGATCGCGCGCAGATCGACGAAGGCCAGGCGCTGCTGCGTGTTTGTCTCACGCGCAATCGACCAGGACCGTATCAGATTCAGGCCGCGATCAATGCGGTGCACAGCGATGCGCGTCATGCGCGCCATACTGATTGGGCGCAGATCCTGGCGCTCTATGATCAGTTGATGGCCATGGCGCCGAGTCCGGTAGTCGCGCTCAATCGCGCGGTGGCCGTTGCAGAGGTGGAAGGGCCGGAAGCAGCCTTGACCATCGTCGAAGCGCTCGTGCTGCCGCGGTACTTCCTGCTGCATGCCGTGCGCGCGGATTTTTTGCGGCAGCTCGGGCATCATGTCGAAGCGGCTGCCACGTATCAACAAGCGATCCAACTGTGTCGCAACTCTCGCGAACGGACATTTCTGGAAAAGCAGTGGCGGGAAGTGATGCTGGATGCTGGTCGAGAGGACAGAGGACAGAGGACAGAGGGGACAGAGGGGAGAGAGGGGAGAGGTGGAGGAATGAAAGGATCCGCAGCGGATCCCTGATGGCGGAGCTTCGTGAACTGCGATGACTATCAATGCGTTGTGGAATTCAATCTTTGGTCTAATGGGAGAATCGTCATGGCCGGTACTGTCACTCTACTTCGTGTGTTGTGGCAAAACCCGATCGCGTCTACCGCGCGTTCCTTGATCCTGATGCCATGGCGCGCTGGCTGCCGCCGAATGGGTTCACCTGCAAGGTGCACCACATGGATCCACGCGTTGGAGGCACCTACAAGATGTCGTTCACGAACTTCACTACCGGACACAGCCACAGTTTCGGTGGGCGTTATCTCGAGCTCGCACCGCACGAACGGATTCGATACACCGACGTTTTTGACGATCCCAACATGCCGGGCGAGATGATCACTTCGATTGCGATCAGCGCCGTGTCCATGGGCACTGAACTGCGGGTGGAACAGTCGAGCATTCCCGACATGATTCCCCTCGATGCATGTTACGTCGGCTGGCAGCAGTCATTGCAGTTCCTGGCCAAACTCGTCGAGCCGGAAATTGCCTAGCCGAACAGTGATCCAGTTACCAGGGAAAATACTATGAAAATTACTATCTCGACTCACGTCAAATCGAATATGGGAAAGACCTGGAAGTCATGGAACACTCCTGAGGATATCGTTCGCTGGAACACGGCTTCCGATGATTGGCACACGCCGCGAAGCACCGTGGATTTGCGAGAGGGCGGGAAATTCTGTTCCCGAATGGAAGCCAAGGATGGCAGCTTCGGGTTCGATTTCGAAGGTACGTACACGAAGGTCATTCAAGACAGGCAGATCGAATATGTGATGGGCGATGGCCGTGCTGTTGTCATCGTTTTCACGGAAGTTGAGGGCGGCGTAAGGATTGATCAGACCTTTGACGCAGAAGACGAGAATTCGAGCGCACAGCAGCGAGAGGGTTGGCAGAGTATCCTCAACAACTTCGCCAGATTTGTTGAGGGGCGAAACTCGACAGATGCGAATCTCTAACCACACGAAA
>CAMDVY010000039.1 GCA_945878745.1 Klebsiella pneumoniae
CGGACTTGCCGGAAGCCAACATCCAGATTGATCAGATTTATCGCGGCGAAGAGGATTTTGGCAGGTGGCGCTTCAATCTTCGCAAGCCCGCTTCGGACGTGGTGCAGATCGAGGCGTTGGTCGCATCAATCAAAGGACTGGAAATCCAGAGCTCCGCGCCCATGTCATGGACTGCCATGGACGACATGAGCTCCTTTACAGGTGACGTGACCATGAAGGATCTTGCCCAGGTCCTGCCACAGTGGCGTTATGCACCGAGCGTGGCCAGTGAATCAGCGCAACTCAAGGCCGATGTTCGCTGGTCTGGGTCACCGTTGAATGTAACGATCAGCGGCATGGTTGGAAAAGTAGATTTTTCGGCGAAGAATGGCCGATTTCTTGAAGTTGAATCCGGCAGCGGCGCCATGCGCATCATGAGCCTGTTCAGCTTTACCGCGATCGTCAAACGCTTGAACTTCAATTTCTCCGATGTGATAGGCAAAGGGGTTGGATTTGAAACACTGGAGGCTGGCATTGATCTGCGCGACCGCATACTGACCTTCGTCAAACCGATGGAAGTTCGGTCGACATCTTCGGATTTCCGGCTTGGCGGCCGAGTGAACATGGCAACCGGAGCGCTCGATAATGAACTCGTGATTACCCTGCCGGTGAGCAAGAACCTGCCGTGGTATGGTGTTTATATTGCGCTGGCCAATCCGCTCGCGGGTTTGGGCGTCCTGGTCGGTGAGCGCATGTTACGCAAACCACTCGAGCAGTTTTCGAGCGCCAAGTACACCGTTCACGGTACTCTGGCTGAACCGGATGTGCGGTTTGTCGAACTCTTCGATGCGAAGTTGACGGAGCCCGTTGCCGTCATCACGCAACCGACGGTTGCGCCGGTGGTGGCCTCGGATGAACCGGATTCTCCAGTCGATGGTGATTCGAAGGAAACGGGGTCATCATCCAACGGGTCAGAATCCTCACAACAAGACGACGCACCGAAGTAGGTGCGGGGGTAGCCTTGAGTACGTTGATTGAATCAGTTGCAACAGAGCTGCTTGAAGGGGCTGGCCTTTCCATGCCTGGAATCGAATCGATGCTTGGTGAGCTTGCTTCGCATCGAATTGATCTTGGCGAGTTGTATTTTCAGCAGCACCGGATGGAAGCCTGGTCACTGGAAGATCGTATCGTCAAAGAAGGTACGTTTTCTGTCGATCGGGGTGTTGGCGTACGCGCGGTGAGCGGTGAAAAAACCGGTTACGCCTACGCGGAAGACTTCGGTGGTGATGAAGTCCTGACCGCGGTTCGCGCTGCCCGGGGCATTGCTCGCTCCGGTGGTGATGGCAGAGTGAAGGTAGGTGTACCCAGACTTTCCAAGCTGATGTATGACGCGGTAGATCCCATACCGGGGCTCGACGAACAACAGAAGGTAGCGCTGCTTCGCGAGCTGGATGCGCAAGCCCGAGCCCAGGATCAGCGAGTCAGTGAAGTCAACGTACGACTGGGCGCCAGTTACGAGAGTGTTCTGGTCATCGCGACCGATGGCACGCTTGCTGCCGACCGTCGTCCGCTGGTGCGGCTCGACGTCTCTGTGATCGTTGACAGCAATGGCCGTCGCGAACGCGGCTCATCCGGTGGCGGTGGCCGCTTCGATGTGAATCGACTGGTTGAGCAGGGTAGTTATCACGTCGGCGAAGCGGTTCGCATGGCGTTGGTCAATCTGGATGCGCTGCCTGCGCCCGCCGGACCCATGACCGTAGTGCTCGGTCCAGGCTGGCCGGCTGTGTTGTTGCACGAAGCGGTTGGTCATGGTCTCGAAGGCGACTTCAACCGCAAGGGAACATCCACATTCAGTGGCCGCATTGGCGAGCTGGTTGCCTCTGCGCAATGCACGATTGTGGATGACGGTGCGATGTTTGGGCGGCGCGGATCACTGTCCATTGATGACGAAGGCACGCCGACCCAGGAAACCGTACTGATCGAAAATGGGATTCTTCGCGGCTATCTGCAGGACAAACTCAACGCGCGGCTCATGGGTGTTGCGCCGACCGGCAATGGCCGGCGCCAGTCATATGCGCACATGCCAATGCCGAGGATGACCAATACCTTTATGCGACCTGGCAAGTACGATCCGGCGGAGATCATTGCATCCGTAGAAAACGGCGTTTATGCGGTGAACTTTGGTGGGGGGCAGGTGGATATCACGTCAGGGCAATTTGTGTTCTCTGCGACGGAGGCCTACCTCATCCGCGGTGGCAAGGTTACCGATCCGATACGCGGGGCGACGTTGATCGGCAATGGTCCGGATGTCATGCGTCGGATTTCCATGGTTGGTAACGACCTGGCGCTGGATCGCGGGGTCGGCGTGTGTGGCAAAGACGGGCAGTCGGTACCCGTTGGTGTTGGTCAGCCGACCCTTCGGATTGACGAGGTCAATGTGGGTGGAACCCAGGCTTGAGGCCGTTCACTCGTGCTGTCGAAGCAGACGGAACAGTGCGCGTCGATGGGGTCGAGCCTGCGCGTCATCAGTGGCTCGGGCGATGCGTCGCAGAAGGTCATTCACCGCTTCCGGGTCGACACCCGGATGTGACTGGACGTAGGCTTGCAGCGATTGTTCATCCGCAATCAAGCGATCACGCCAGATTTCGGCCTGGTGATGTTGATAGATGGACTCTGCACCTTCCCGCAGGACATTGGCCAGGCTTGCCTGGATCGTGGGTTCATCTGCAGCACGCAACAACTTGCCGATCAGCAGCAACTGGCGACGTTTTGCCCCGTGACTGGGAAATCGCTGGTAGTCAGTAATGGCTTCATGTAATTCAGGAGACAGATCAAGTGCGGTCAGTTGGGTTGCGTTCAACTGCGTCAACTGGCGGCCGAAATCCGTGATCTCCTGTGCGCTGCGCTTGCGAGCGGTTCTCGAAGGGACCTCGTCATCGTCCGGCAGGTCTTGGGTAATCATGGTGGGGCAACATCTGGAAGGTCATGGATATTAGCGAAAAGAGACGTGAGCTCGAAGGGCTGGTGGAGCGAATTCTCGCTGCCGCGAAACAGCAGGGCGCAACCGCTGCCGAAGTGAGTGCCAGTTTTGATACCGGTCTGTCGGTCAGTGTCCGCAATCAGGACGTCGAAAACGTCGAGTTCAATCAGGATCGTGGCTTTGGCATCACGGTCTATTTCGACCAGCGCAAGGGTAACGCAAGTACCTCGGACAGCAGTGCGGATGCGATAGCCTCAACCGTTCGCGCGGCTTGCGATATCGCGCGATTTACCGAGGCCGATGAATACGCCGGGTTGGCGGCGCCGGAGCTGATGGCCAGGGACTTCCCTGAACTCGGTCTCTATCACCCGACTGAGGTCGACACCGGCACTGCTGAAGCGGCTGCATTGGTTTGTGAAGCGGCAGCGATGGCGGTCGACCCTGGCCAGACCCGATCCGATGGTACGTCGTTAAGCAGCCATCGCAGTTTGCGTGTGTACGCGAATTCCAATGGATTTGTCGGTTCGCACTGTGGCACGCGGTTCGGGCTGTCCTGCGTCATGATCGGCAATGCTGCAGACGGCTCGATGCAGCGTGACTACTGGTACACCGTATCGCGACGTCTTGCCGATCTGGAATCGGCCGATGCCGTCGGCCGCAAGGCTGCCAATCGGGTTCTGGCACGCATGTCCCCCCGCAAGGCGCCGACCGGGAGTTTCCCGGTTCTCTATTCACCCGATGTGTCGGGTGGTTTGTTGTCCGGTTTGCTGGGCGCGATTTCCGGTGGTTCGTTGTACCGCAAGGCGAGTTTTCTACTCGACTCGCTTGGCAAGCAGGTCATGCCGAAGGTGTACAGCCTCGCAGAATTTCCGCTCCTGTCCGGTGCACTCGGGAGCGCAGCGTGGGATGGTGATGGCGTAGCGACGCGGGAAAAGCGGTTTGTCGATGCAGGTGTCGTCGCCAGTTACGTGCTATCCACTTATTCAGCACGCCGGCTGGGCATGACCACAACCGGTAATGCTGGCGGGGTCCACAACGTGGAAATACTCGGCCCGAAAGTTCCGCCGGTACAACTGTATCGTCAGATGCAGCGTGGGTTCCTGGTGACTGAATGCATGGGGCAAGGCGTCAACATGGTGACGGGCGACTACTCGCGCGGTGCTTCAGGTTTCTGGATCGAGAACGGTGAAATCGCTTATCCAGTCGACGAAGTGACCATCGCCTCGAATCTCAAGGACATGCTGCTGGCCATAGTTGGCGTTGGTGACGATGTTGATCTGCGAGGCAATGTTCGCAGTCCGAGCATCCTGATAGAAAACATGATGGTTGCTGGTGCCGGGTAACCGTCATCCATACACCCAGGTTGCCAGCCCGAGAAACGTGAAGAATCCAGTGACATCGGTGAATGTGGTGAGTACGACGCCACCGGCGATGGCGGGATCGATACCAAATCTTCGTAACAAGCCGGGCAACAATGTTCCCGCAAAGGCGGCCATCACGATGTTGACGATCATGGCGATGGCCAGTACCACGCCGAGTCGGTAATCCTGAAAGACCAGTGTTGTGGCTACGCCGACCAGTAGCGCCCAGAACAGTCCATTGAGCGCAGCGACCTTGAATTCGCGATTAAGCAGCCAACGCAGATTCGATCGACTGACCTGACCCAGCACAATCCCACGGATAACCAGCGTCAGAGTTTGGGTGCCCGCGATCCCGCCCATGCTGGCGACAATGGGCATCAGTACGGCAAGCGCAACCACTTTCTCGATGGTGCCTTCAAAGACGTTGATCACGGCGGATGCAAGAAATGCCGTGATCAGGTTGATGCCGAGCCATATCGCTCGACGTGGGAAGGTCCTGCTCGCGGTGGCGAAGGTGTCATCTTCTGCATCAAGACCTGCCGGTGCCAGTACGGCTTCGTCGGCCTCCTCAATGATGACGTCGACGACATCGTCGATCGTGATGCGGCCGATCAGGACGCCAGAGTGATCGACCACCGCAGCTGATACCAGATCCTGTTCCGAGAACATTCTAGCAACTGCCGAGCGAGGCATGTCGACGATGATGGCGTCGGCTTCGGCGTTCATGATTTCGCGGACGTTTACGGAAGGGTCGGAGGTCAGCAACTTGGTCAGTGGCAGCATGCCCACGTATTCGTCGTTGTCGTTCACCACGATCAGCGCATCGGTAGGTTCAGGGAGTTCCTTGCGCAGACGCAGATAACGAAGGACCACATCGGCTGAGTGTCGAGGCCGTACCGTGATGGTATCGGTGTTCATGATCCCGCCAGCGGTATCCTCCGGGTACGACAGCACCGTTTCCAGGCGCTGTCGATCACCCTGGTCCAGGGCGGCGAGAACTTGTTGAATCATGGCTTGCGGCAGTTGCTGCAGGAGGTCTGCGAAGTCGTCGATTTCGAGTTCATCGGCAACAGCGACCAGTTCCGCCGTGTTCATGGTCTCGAGAAGTTCTGCGGACACATCGTCATGCAGGTACTGAAGCACCTGCCCTGACAGGTCATCGTCGACCAGGTCCCAGATCAACCGCCTCAGCTTGGGTGGTGTCGACTCCAGGAGCGTTGCAATCTCGACGGGCCGCATCGATTCCAGCAGCAGACGAGTTTCGGCTGGAGTTTGTGGTATCCGGCCGCGCAGGACGTCTTGTAATTGTAGTTCCGGCAATCGGTCGACTTCCGAGGCAGTTGGGATTCAGGGCGCTGCAGGCAGTACTTTGCTTCTTTTTCGGCGGCGCGATTGTGCACTATCGGCATGACTTTGTCGGAGGTTGGAGACCTCTGAGGTGTCTATCCTGTGGCAGGCGTGCAACTTCTTTTCTGCACGGCCATCCTCAGACCGGACCCACGACTCAATCGGGTTCGCCAAATCGATTGGCGATCAACGTGGAGATTGCTTCCAGCGCAGCGCTTTCATCGGCGCCGCTGGTGCGCAGTATCAGTTCACTGCCGATCGGCGCTTCCAGCGCAAGGACCGTCATGATTCGTTTGCCATTGGCTTTCTGGCTTCCTTTCTCCAGCGTGATGTCACTGGCAAAACCCTTGGCAACATCGACCAGCTTGGCGGCGGCGCGAGCATGGATACCGAGACGGTTGACGATCTGGACTTGTCGTTCTGCCATGGTGTTTGCGGGTCAGGACTGCCGGGCGAGGGTTATGTCGCAGGCTAAGCCAATTCGCGATGTCGTACCAGTATGTCCAGTTCACGCGAGCCAAAGTGGCTGCCAAGTCGTTCAGCCAGATAAACGCTCCTGTGTTGCCCACCTGTGCAACCGATGCAGACCGTCATGTAGGTGCGGTTGTTGTCACCGAAACGGGGTAGCCAGCGCTCCAGGAAGCCAGCAATGTCGTCGAACATTCGATTCACCTCGTCTTCTGCGGCCAGGTAGTTGATCACCTGTTCATCTCGACCGGTGAATGGGCGTAGTTCTGGAACCCAGTGCGGATTCGGCAGACAGCGAACATCGAATACGAAGTCTGCATCAACCGGCACGCCATGTTTGAATCCGAACGAGCGAAACAGCAGCGACATGCGATTCTGGGCTCTGCCGAGCACACGCAGGCGAATAAGTTCTCCCAGCTCCTGCGCAGACAGGCGCGTGGTATCGACGGTGAGGTCGGCAAGATCGGAGAGTGACTCCAGCACATCAGCCTCAGCGTCGATGGCCTGGCGCAGGTCAGTGAACTGATCCGTCAACGGGTGACGTCGACGAGTCTCGCTGAATCGTTTTACCAGTGTCGGGCTGAGTGCGTCGAGGAAGACGACCTGGCAGTCCACGTCCATGCGGTCGAGGGAAAGCAGGATCTCCGGAAAGCGTTCAAGATCGCGACTGCGCGCGTCGATGCAGACGGCGATCGAGCTGTCCTTCTGTCGTGGATCGCGCAGAGCGTTGTGCACGAGGGACTGCAGAAGGTTTACGGGAAAATTGTCGATGCAGTCGAACCCGGCGTCTTCAAGCACTTTGAGCACTGTGCTTTTTCCCGACCCGGATCGACCACTGACAACGATCAGCTGCATGGTTACGTGCCTGCGACCATTGAACCTTCCAGCAGGATGGCTCGCAGTTCGACCGCTGTGGCGGCTGCGCGCAAGCGTGCGGTCGTTTGTTCATCCGCAAAGGCGCGCGCCAGGCTGGCCAGCACCTTCAGATGTTCGTTCGCTTCGGTTTCCGGCACGATCAGGCCGAACAGGAGGTCCACCGAGTGACCATCCGGAGCATCAAACTCGATAGGCGATTGAAGGCGAACAAAAACACCGGTTATGCGGTTGAATGAAGTGCGACAATGAGGAATTGCGACGCCTTCTCCCAGGCCGGTGCTGCCCAGTCGCTCGCGCGCCTGAAGTGCGCTGAAGACGTCTCTGGCCTCCAGTTCCGGATGCGCGTCGCATAGTCGCTCGCTGATCCACTCGAGCGCCCGTTTACGGCTGTGGACCTCGACGTCAACGGCTGTGCATGCCGACGACAGGATGTTGGCTAGGTCAAACACGATACCGAATTACCCCCGGCTGTGATGCCGATTGACTGTCTTTTCCTTATGTTTGATCAGCTGGCGATCCAGTTTGTCCGCCAGCATATCGATGGCGGCGTACAGATCTTCCATTTGCGCATCGGCAAACAGTTCGCCACCACTGACATGGACGGTCGCTTCTGCCTTCTGAATCATCTTTTCCACTGTCAGAACGACGTGCACATTGGTGATGTGGTCGGAATGACGTACCAGTCGATCCATCTTCTCTGTCACGTAGTCACGCAGTGCATCGGTTACGTCGATGTGGTGGCCAGAAATGCTCAGTTGCATTGATCACTCCTTTGCAAGGGCTTGTTGGACATCATCATGAAAGTCGCTTTCGTTCGTTGGAAGGGGGAATCCGCAAGGACTCCCGGTATTTTGCTACTGTTCTGCGAGCCACCGTGATGTTCTGTTTGGCGAGCAGAGTCACCAATTGACTGTCGCTGAGTGGCTTGCGTGGACTCTCCTCAGCCGTGAGCTTTCTGATCAGCGCCCGAATGGCGGTGCTCGATACCTCCCCTCCGGTGCTGCTCGCCACATGGCTCGAGAAAAAGTACTTGAGTTCAAAGACGCCGCGAGGGGTGTGCATGTACTTGCGGCTGGTGACACGCGAGATGGTAGATTCATGCATGTCCACGACAGCGGCAATGTCAGCCAGGACCAGAGGCTTCATCGCTTCTTCGCCGTAGTCGAAGAAACCGCGTTGCATCTCGACGATCTTGCTGGCGACCTTGAGGAGTGTGTCGTGTCGACTCTGCAAACTCTTGAGGAACCAGCGAGCCTCCGTGAGGTGCTCGCGCAAGTAGCTGGCATCGGCCGCGTTGGCGACACTTTTTGCAAGATCAGCGTACTGTTCGTTGAGTCGGATTTTCGGTAGTGCGTCCGAATTCAATTCGACCACCCAGCGGCTTCCTCGCTTGTTGGTTGCCTTGCGAACCACGACATCCGGAATGATGTATTCCTCCGGCTCGGTTGTCACAGTGGAGCCTGGTCGTGGATTTAAAGCCTGAATCAGCTGGATCACCTCAGCAAGGTCTTTTTCAGGTAGCTTCAATTTTGAGCACAGTGCTGAAAAATCGTGAGCCGCGAGGAGGTCCAGATAGTTTGCAACCAGCTCCAGGGCATGTGTGCGACCGGGCGTTTCCTCGGTCATGGCCTGCAGTTGGATGGTCAGACATTCACGCAGATCCCGCGCACCGACACCAATCGGATCAAAGTGCTGGATGAGTTTGAGCACAGCGATGACTTCTTCGGCGCCGACATCCGGATTTTCATCGCGTACGGACTCGACGAGGTCATCAACGCTGATGGTGAGCATGCCGTCGCTGTCGATCGCATCAATGAGCATTGCGGCAATGCCGTGATCGGTCGGTGACACCGGTGTCAGGTTGAGCTGCCACAGAAGGTAGTCGTTTAACGTTTCCCGGTAAGTGTTGCGATCTTCCATGTCCCAGTTTTCGCTGGATCCGGCGGGGGAGCTGCTGCTGTCGTAGACGTCTTCCCAGCGACTGTCGACCGGAAGATCTTCCGGAATGTCGGTACGATCGCCGTCGAGTTGCATGTCATTGTCGACGTCAGTCGCTTCAATCTGCTCCGCAGATTCTGCATGTTGCGCAGGCTCGACTACGGCGACTTCCGATTCCTCATATTCGAGCAACGGGTTTTCAGTGACCATGGACAGGATTTCCTGCTCCAGATCAATGGTGGACAGCTGCAAGAGCTTGATGGCCTGTTGCAGCTGGGGGGTCATCGCAAGTTGCTGACCCATGCGGAGGGCTAGCGTCTGCTTCACGGATGCTCAATCCTGTCGGGAGGTTGAGCTGAGACTATGACGATCACTAAATACTGAATCCTTCGCCCAGGTAAACACTACGTACGGTCGCATTGTTGAGTATGGACTCAGGTGAGCCATCTGCAATGATGTGGCCCTCATTGACGATGTAGGCGCGGTCACAAATGTCGAGGGTGTCGCGCACGTTGTGATCCGTGATAAGTACCCCGAGGCCACGCTCTGCCAGGCGTTTTATTTCCTTTTTGATCTCGGCTACCGAAATTGGATCGACTCCGGCGAAAGGTTCGTCGAGCAGCATGAATGCCGGTTGGGTGGCGAGCGCGCGGGCGATTTCAAGGCGACGCCGTTCACCCCCGGACAGTTGTTCACCACGCGACTTTCGCACGCCTTCAAGGTGAAACTCCTGGAGAAGCTGTTCACGCAGGGCGATTCGCTGCTGGCGATTCAAATCACGCCGAAGTTCAAGCACGGCGTGGATGTTGTTCTCGGTGCTCAGGGTCCTGAAGACACTGGCCTCCTGCGGCAGATAACCGATACCTGCTCTGGCCCGTTTGTGAACCGGCGCTTTTGTCAGGTCCTTGTCGTTCACCGTGATGACGCCTGCATCCGGTCGGATCAGCCCCACGATCATGTAAAAGCAGGTTGTCTTCCCAGCACCATTTGGGCCGAGCAACCCGACGATTTCGCCTGTCTGCACCTGCAGGCTGACGTCTTCTACGACCAGGCGTCGTCCGTAACTCTTTTTCAGGTTGCCGGCTTTGAGCAGGTTCAATTAGGTGGCCTGGTTGGTTGCAGGGTCATACGCACTGGTCGTTCATTTTCGGCACGGGCATCGACTTTGCCGGCCACGATGTCATAGCGAATCACATCGCCCTTCAGCTCGCTGCCGCGTTGCAGGAGCTGTGCCTGACCCAGCAGATCGAGCGCTTCGGTTTGGGTGTGGTACACGATCTGCGAGGCGTTGGCGTGCACTTGACCCTGGTCGCCTTCAAGTTGTTGCTGGTAACGCGCTGGCTTGCCGGTTGCAATGATGCGGACGACCTGTTCCTTTTCGTATTCCACGACCATCGTATCGGCGACCACCCGCAAGGTGCCTTGGTCGATGCGAACATTGCCGTGATACACCAGCGTCTGGGCGGTTCGATCCATTTCGGCGCTTCGCCCGGTGATGTGAATCGGCTTGTCCGCGTCTTCCGAGAGCGCGCGCGCAGTCAGGGGAAACAACAACGAGGAGGTGATCAGCATCACCATGCCGGCGCTGCGCAAACAAAACTTCGTGTCAGGCACAGGGCGGCCAGAACACACGCGCAGCTGGCGTGACATGGAGTCGTCTTGCTGATGCATGGCTACTTGCTTGATTTGAATTGTGTCGGCAACACGATGCTGTGAACGGGTTGCTCAGCGTCGGAAGAGAGGTGCAGCTGTCCGGTCTTGAGGTCACCTTGCATGCTGGCGGCCTGTGTCCTGCCGACGTCGCTGTCGATCATAACACTGGCCAGGGACTTCGCGAATTGACGTGCCGGAAAGAGATCGATTGCAGCTGAGCGAATGACCAGTACCTCATGACCGGACAGTTTATCGAGTTGGCGCAGGACGACATCTTCCCGGAGCAGAACCACTTGCTCGACTTCGCCCACCGGGTCCACTGCTTCGCTGATCTTCCCGGTCCTTGACTCGACCTTCCACGGTGCGCCGTTGGCTGAGTGAATCAGAAGCGTGGGGTCGGTTAAGGACGTTTCAGTGGTCGCCTCATAACGGGACATCTCGTTGGCACGCAGCCGATACTTCAGATTGCCTGCTTCGTCGAATTCAGTGATGGTGGCTCGGCCCAGTCGCAAATCTGGCTCGGTTGATTTATCCGGGTCATCCGAGGTCGATAAAACTTCTGGTGATTGAACCGCGGCGCCGTTTGTCCGCAGGAAAAAATAGCCGAGCCATAACAACGATCCCAGGCACGCGATGCCGACCAGAGAAAGAAGGATGGGTCGGGTCATGGGTAATGCCAAAGGCCCTTGGCGCGGAGTAGCAGCTCACACAGTTCACGCGCTACACCATCGCCGCCTCGAGTTGCCGTGACAAAGGCTGCGCCCGCCCGTACCACCGGATGACCATTCGGCACACTGATCCCGATGGCACACTCACTGAACAGAGCAAGATCCGGAAGATCGTCACCCACATGGGCGGCTCTGTCCGCAGGTACGGACACCTTCGCCAGGAAATCGGCGAAGGCATCGGACTTGTTGTGGATGCCCTGATAAAGATGGTGAATGCCCAACTCGTTGGCACGACGTTGGACGATGGGAGATGAACGTCCAGTGATCCAGCCGACAGCTATGCCAGCCTCCATCATCATTTTGAAGGCGGTGCCGTCCTGCACGTTGAACGTCTTGAGCTCACGGCCATCATCGAGGTACGTAATGCCACCATCGGTAAGTACCCCGTCGACATCGAAGGTGATGGCGTCGAGGCGGCCAAAGTCGGGCTGGTGGTGGTCGATGGTCACGGCCGCACTCTAGACCTAAGACTGCACCAAGGAAACGGTGAATGTAGCGTCCGAAAGAGCGCTATGCAGGCAAAAGAACGCTTCCTTTACTTGTGAAACCAAGCGCCAGCCCCGAAGATTGCGCGGATTCATCAGACCCGACAGCCGACGTTCAGGCAACAACCCCCAGACTGAGCGTACGCAAGGACAGTGCATGCAGCAGGATTACATCATCGAGGTCGAAGAGCTCTGTTTCACCCGGGGTGAAAAAGTGATCTTCGACCACCTCAATCTGAAGGTACCGCGCGGGGCGATTTCGGCCGTCATGGGGCCGAGCGG
>CAMDVY010000040.1 GCA_945878745.1 Klebsiella pneumoniae
GCATTGGGTCGCGTCACCTGGCTCGAGGAGTACGCTGATTCAGAGATGGCGGCTACGATTGGGTTCAACCTGTTCCGACCGATCCTGTTCCCGCTGATGCAGGGCAAACCGTCAGACCTCGAGACTGCGCGAAAAACCTGGCGAGAAAAGATGCCGCGGATTTTTGACTACATGGAGCGGCAGTGTGAAGGCCGGGATTACCTGGTCAACGACGTGTTCACGATTGCCGACATTGCTGTTGCCTGCCAGATGACCAACCTGGAACTGGTCGCAGGATTGCCGAGCGCGAAACGTTGGCCTTCGCTGGTTGCCCATACTGAACGGATGCGGGAGCGATTGAGTTTTCAGAGGAACCTGAAAACCTGCCGTCAGGGGCTCGCGAGCGCGTTACCGCATCCTGTGAGTCTCGAAGACTGATAGAGCAAGGTTGATCGCTCAGATCCTGCTTGACGTCAACCAGACGATTTCAGTGACTGGCCGTTGATTCGTTTGCCGTAGACCGAGAGGATCTCACAACCGCCTGTAGTCACGACGGTCGCCCCATCCGGAATGTCCTTGTGAATCACGCAGTTCGCGCCAATCTTGCAGTGGTTGCCGACAGTGATCTTGCCGAAGATGCGAGCGCCTGGGGCAATGTAAACGCCATCACCGATGTGGGGCGGACCTCGACGGTCCCCTTGCCCGGCAACCCCGATGGTAATCTCTTGTGAAATAAAGCAGTTGCGGCCTATTTTCGCGGCACCGGAGATGTTGATGCCGCCAAAGTGCCCCACGTATAGGCCTGGACCGATGGTCGCACCGCGCTCGATGTCGATACCCCAGAACACAAGGACGTAGGTGTGAAACACGGCATAGACCGGGTGGAGAAAAAGCCTCGTGACGATGGGTTGATGGAGTAGCCAGGCACCGAATCTGAACGCGATCACGGCTTGTACACCAGGCGTCAGCAGGCATTGAACGAGCTTTCGCAGCCGGGAACGGCCTCCAAGCATGTCGAATTGCACCTTGATGTCCTGGAAGATCGCCGACGGCTCCCGTGGCAGCTGCCAGGCGGTGATACTCGGGACAGCCCGGTGCTTACTGAGTTGATCGAGGGTGCTCATTTTTCAGGTACCGCGCTCACCTTGAATCTGAACCAAACAGCCTTGGATTTGGACAAGGCTGACAGGCTATTCAATGCCTTGGATCAAGTCGCAGTCTTCGCTCTCAATTCCAGCAGGGTTTTGTAATTTCTTGTTCGGCAGGTGACTTACGGGATGCTTCCTGTTGTCCCGCGACGGCCGATTTGAAACTCAGCTTTACATCGTCTATATCTGGTCTGAATCACGAGGAGGAATCGGATGGCCTATCACCACGGTGACCTGCCGGCAGCACTCTTGTCTGCGGTTGGCATGATCGTCAACGAAGACGGCATTGATGCCCTGACGCTGCGAGCGGCTGCACGACGAGCCGGTGTGTCCCATGGCGCACCAGCCCACCATTTCGGTGACAAGCGGGGCATGCTGACGGCGTTTGCGAAGCAGGCTGCGGTGCACCTTGAACGCTGCGTGCTGGACATGATGTCACCGCTGCCAGTCGAGGCCTGCGCTCAGCGCCTGGTGGCGATCGGCCTGGGTTACCTGGATTACTCGATGATCCATCCCGCGCACTTTGCGGTGGCCAGCCGGGATGAGTTACTTGATACATCGGATGTTGCATTGATCTCAGCGCGGTTGAGAGTGGTTCGCCATCTGAACGCCGTGCTCGAACGAGCCGTCGCTCAAGGCCAGCTGGACATCGCCGAAGTTCCAGGAGCGCGCTTGGCCTTCTGGGCTTTGATTGTGGGCCTGGCGACCGTGGGTGGCAGCTTGTCGGAAGAATCTCTCAGCCAGGGTCAACAGCGCGTTCGGGCCCAGAATGTGCTCGAACTGTTTGCGCTGCGACTGTTTCGGGAAGAGGCGCGGAGCGCCCGAGAGGAGGCGCGAAGCGCCTAAGAGGAGGCGCGAGGCGCCAGGGTGGAGGCGCTTGGCGCCAGAGTGGAGGCGCGATCAGGACTTTTTTGGCGGTCCGGCTTTGGTGTATCGCGTACCTGGAGGATCGATAGCCCACTCTGGTGGTGATTCCCACCGATCGCCAAACACCAATTCCTGCATGGGGCGACGTCGAACCGGACCGTGACCACCCACGGGCTTTCCCAGCGTCACTGTGCAGGCAATACGCGCCGATTCCGGAATGCCGAGCAGCGGTCGAAGCTGATCTTCCACGGCGCCATGAAAACCTGTGATGACACCGCCATACCCCAGCGCTCGAGCCGCTAGCAGCAGATTTTGCACAGCGGGATACATGGATGCGCCTTCCATGTGGTGCGCCGCTCGATAGGGAACAAAACAAGGCAGGATCAGACACGGCACATCCTCGAAGTGATCCACGTAGTCCTGCATCACGCGGGCCATTCTCGATTTGGGCGAGTCCGGATCCGAACCCGTTCCCTTGTCGTATTGATCTGTTTCGCGCTTGGTATCCCAAACATTTCGGGCGCCGACGGCAATCAGGGATTTGGCGCGCGCTGCCACTGCGCCATCGGTGAGGACCAGAAACCGAAATGGCTGACGGTTGGAGCCAGATGGTGCGCGTGTGGCCGCAAACAGGATGTCACGCAGCACATGTTCCGGAATCGGATCATTTTGGTAGCGCCTGATGGCCCGGGTGGTCGACAACCCTTCAAGCAAACCGATCGAATCTGTTGCGAGGGGTCGTTCGCTTAAGGGTAGTGATCTCGACATGGCGGTGGTAGCGTTGGTTGGTTGAAGCCAACAATAACGGGGAAGCTGTGGTTGATACGAAATTATTTGATCTGACGGGAAAGGTTGCACTGTTGACGGGTGCGTCCAAAGGCATGGGGCAGGCCATGGCAGAGGGCCTTGCCGAGCACGGTGCCCGAGTGGTGATCTCCAGCCGCAAACAGGATGCCTGTGATGCTGTCGCCAAAGCCATCAATGATCGATTTGGTGCGGGCAGAGCCGTCGCCATTGCCTGTAATGCAGGCTACAAGGAACAGTTGCAGGCACTGGTCGACAAAACCCACGACACATTGGGCGCCATCGATATCCTGATTGGAAACGCTGGCGTGAATCCATTTTATGGCCCGATGTCAAAAATTCCCGATGAGGCATTCGACAAGATTCTGAGCACCAATGTGAAAGCCAACCACTGGATCTGTCAGATGGTTGCGCCGGACATGATCGCCAAGGGTCGAGGCTCCATGATGATTACGTCGAGCACGGGCGCGTTTTCGGGTTCGGAGACCCTTGGCACCTATAACATCTCGAAGCTCGCGGATATCGCACTGGTCCGGAACCTGGCGCTGGAGCTAGGACCCCATGGCGTGCGAGTCAATGCAATCTGTCCGGGACTCATCCGGACCGAATTCGCGCGTGCACTATGGGACAACGCTGAATCCGAAAAGCGTACCCGCGAACAGGTGCCACTGCGCCGTCTGGGTGAAGCCGAAGATCTGAAAGGGCTGGCAGTGTTTCTGGCTTCTGATTCGTCCGCCTATATCACCGGCCAGGCCATGACGGTGTGTGGTGGGGCGAGGATGTGGTCTTAGGTCGGTAGGTCCGCTGATCGCGAAGGCTATCGCGGTCAGAGACCGCTCCTGCAGGTGTTGATTGTAGATCCCAACCACCACAACCCTGCAAGAACTCGCTTTGACCGCGGCGAACTCGCCACACGCATACCTACCTCGCCGCGAATCGCATGATCCGCTCCGGATGAGCACTGGTGCGCACCAGACGTGCCCCCAACGCAATGGCGACAAGACCCAGACCGACCGTCAATCCTGCCCAGTAGCCATAGACTCCGTAGGCTGATGTGCCGAACCAACCATTGGCGAGCGCTGCGCCGAGCGGGAGAGCAATGAGCCAATAGCCGACCATGCCGTACACCATCGGCACGCTCGTGTCCTTGTAACCGCGGAGCGTTCCAGCGGCTACCGCCTGGGTGTCGTCGGCGATCTGATAGAAGGCAATGAAGATCAGGACAGTCGCCGCCATCGAGGCAACCGCCGGGTCGTGTGTGTAGATCGATACCAGATGGTGGCGCGCCGCAAACAGCACCACGCTGATGACAACCGCGTAAAAAAAAGCGAATCGCCAGGCGGTAAGTGCTGCAAACCTGGCCGTGGGAAGGTCCTGAGCACCAACATAAAAGCCAACCCGAATGCCGGCGGCAGCGCCGAGTGCGGAAGGCAACACGAACGTCATCCAGTTGAGATTGCCGGCGATGCTGTGAGCCGCAAGTTCCGTCACGCCGATACGACCAATCAGGAAACCGATCAACGAGAAGATCGTCATCTCGACAAAGAATGTAAGCCCGATCGGCACGCCGACCTTGAGCAGCCGCACCAGTTCGACCAGATCGGGTGGAGTGAATTTACTGAATGCACCAGTGAGTCTGAAATAAGGCGCGCGAGTGACCAGCAGCATAACCAGCAACTCCACCCAGAACACGATGGCGGTGGCCCAGCCGGCACCGATGCCACCCATTTCAGGGAAACCCCATTTACCGTAGATAAAGGCATAGTTGAGCAGTGCATTGAGTGGCAGTGCGCAGCCGGCTATCCACATCGGTGGCATCGTATGGCCGAGTCCCTCGCTCGTTTGGCGGAGCGCGACGTAGATCAGTACCGGTGGCAGGCCAAAGCAGGTGGCCTGGAGATACCCGATGGCGATTCGTGTGACTTCCGGATCTATTCCTGACCAGACAAAGATCGGCTTGCTGTTGGCGAGCAATACCACCAGGACAATTGAAGTAGGAATCGTCAGCCACAAACCCTGACGAATTCGCTCTCCCGCCAGATGCATCTCTCCCGCGCCACGGGCCTGCGCAACAATGGGTGTCAAGGCCATGGTGATGCCCGTCATGAGCATGAAAAACGGCCACATGAGGTTGCCGGCCATGGCTACGCCGGCGAGATCGGCCGATCCGTAGTTGCCGGCCATGGCGGTGTCGAGAAAGCCGGTGCCCATGATGAACATCTGCGTGGTGATCATGGGCCAGCCCAAGCGGAAGAGAGCGCCCAACTCGGTTCGGGCGCGTTGGGCCGTGGAGAGTGCTGGTAACGGCCTGGCGTCCATCGTGTGGTCTGCCTTGTCAGTTATGCAAGTTCAGCAACGCTGCAACCACCGCATCGGTCTGTTCGTAAGGCAGCATATGTCCAGCAGCATCGAACATCCTGGCGGTTGCGTCGGGCAGCAACCGTGTGAACTCGTTGGCGTAGATCGGTGGAATCAATCGATCGGATTTCCCCCACAGCACTTCGGTACGTGCCTTGACGCGATAGAGGCGATTGGCCAGTCCTCGGTCCGGCACAGGAAAGAGCAGCTTGCCGGCGGTGGTCAGACGTCTGGAGTTTTCCACCATGAATCCGGTCAGGTATTCGGGATCATCAAAATCGCCGCCAGCAGACAACAAGGCACCATGCCGCAGCGGATCGTGCAGCAAGAGCGCAGGCAACTCGAAAGGCAACGCTGTGAAGATGTCGGTCACCGGATGGTCATCCAGCCATAAACCCGCCGGACAGAGCAAAGCCAGACGGTCGATGCGATCGGGCGCGATTGCGGCCATCTCCGCAGCGATCATGCCGCCCATTGAATGGCCGACGACCAGAGGTCTGTGCAGAGTCAACGCATCCCAGATGTCGTAGGCGAGCAATGTGAAGTCGATCATGTCGCGCAGATGGGTATCACCGGATGAGGCGCCATAACCTGGTAACAAAGGAGCGGAAACACGAAAGTGTTGAGCAAGCGCCGCGAGGAAGGGGTCATCTTTCAATAACCCGCCCGCGCCGTGCAGAAAGAGAAGGTCCGGCCCCGATCCCTCCTGCTGGACCTGAATTTCGTATTCGATGCCCGGTGCGGCGTTGAGCTTCAACATCTGGACGGTCATGCATCAGACTCCCGCGATCGACGGGACGGCATCCCGCGCGGCATGTGTTACGGGGTGAATCCAGAAGCGGTCGTCATTCGCGTGCGCTGGCCACATGTTGCGCAGACGTGGCATGACTTCTTCGGCGAACAGCTTCGTTGAACGCATACACTTGTCCTTCGGCATGTCACCCACATGAATGAGACAGAAGATGTTGCCCACGCGCAGTCCGGTGATCATCTCCTTCATCTTTTCAACCACAGTGTCCGGTGACCCGGCGATGACATAACCCTGATTGACCAGTTGATCCCAGCTCATGCTCGATACGTCGCCCACGGCAGCGCGGGTCATCTGTGACGTGACGTTGGCTTTCAGCGTCTTGATGGTCCGATAGCCCGGGGCATCGGCGAACCCCGGGTAAACGTGCAGACACCTGTTATAGAAGTAGTCGATGTGCTGACGATAGTCGCGTTCGGCTTCCGCGTCGGTTTCTGCCACGACGATGGTTTGCGCAAATCCTGCTCGATAGGGGCTCATATCCTTGCCCGCGGCCTGTACACGGTCCCAATAACCATCCATTAATTGTTTTGCACGCTTGTAACCGGAATAGCTCAGGTAGCAGTAGACGTAATCGTTTTCGATACAAAAGTCGTAAGTCTCCAGCGATCCGCCACCTGGAATGAAAATCGGTGGCGGATTCTGAATAGGCTTGGGCCAGCAGTTGGCGTAACGCAGCTTGGTGTAGCGGCCATTGAAGGCGAAAGGTTTGTCTTCCTTCCAGGCACGACGAATCAGTTCGTGAGCCTCGGCATATTTTTCGCGTGTCAGACCCGGAATCTGCCCGTAACAGAAATTGGTGTCCATCGAGGTGCCAACTGGAAACCCGGCCACCAGTCGCCCGCCTGAAATGACGTCGAGCATGGCAAATTCTTCAGCCACGCGAATCGGCGGGTTATACAGCGCGATCGAATTGCCGAGCACAACGAGTGCCGACTGGGATGTTCGGCGGGCCAGAGCGGCTGCCATGATGTTTGGTGACGGCATCAGACCATAGGCATTGGCATGATGTTCATTGACGCCAATGCCGTCATAACCGAGGGATTCTGCGTATTCGAGTTCATCCAGATAGACGTTGTAGAGTTCGTGACCACGTACCGGGTCGTACAGGCTGGTCGGAATATCTACCCATACTGATCGATGTTCTTCCCGAAAGTTATCGGGCAGATGAGGCCAGGGCATCAGGTTGAACCAGGTGAATTTCATCGCGGCGCTCCCCTCCAGGAATGGATAGAAAACGCCGAGTGTATCAGCTCATGAAAAGCTGATCAGAGGGTTCTGATGAGGGTTTATTGGTCTCTTGGTCTGTTCGCAGCGATTTCGGAATCCGCTTCAGCAATCAACGTGGGTGGCAGCGGCCGCGAATTGTTCTTCGGTCTCTTCGCCGTGTCGGCGTCGAGGTACCGAACCACCCCCTGGTCTGCCCAGTTGGATAACGCAACGACATGCACGTTTACCGAGTTCTCTAGCTGTATTGGCGCTGAAGTCGCTGCACTCACAGCGGTCTGAATGGTAGACAGATCCCAATCATTGGCGGTGTACAGGATGGCGTGAACGAGTGCCTCCGGGTGTTCGACCTGCAGTTGCTCTTCGCCCAGTTCCCAATTCGCAGCACCGTTCCGCGCATCGACCGACAATTCGTTGATGCTGTTGCCCGTCAGTTCCAGATTATTTGCTGCGCGAAGCGTCGACTTCAATTCCAGTTGGTGTGAGGCTGCCGCAAACAACCGGACCGCAGCTTCGGTCGTGTTCACCAGCAGAAACGGTTCGCCATCGCCAATCTCCTGCGCCAGGGTCAGCCAGGTTTGCATGGAGTTGGCGATGTCTTCGAGCTTGCGCTCGACTGAAATGTTCAACGCCTGGAGGGTAGCGGTATTAACCGCGCCTTCGCTGGTTATACCGTGACGAGTCTGGAAACGCCGAACAGCCTGCAGCACTTCAAAGTCGAATGTCTGGCTGGCGAGTGAGCCGGCTGGAGATGCGTAGGACTCCGGGAGATCGTTACTCATGATCAGGCGCACTCGCAGCGCTTCGACGCTTGGACTGACGACACCAAGCTCGAGCACGCCTTCGGCTGGTGCGGGTTGCATCCGGGGGAAACCACCCATGTCCTTTACCCACAACAGTCGATCGCGCTCATCCGCCAAGGCGGCCAATTGAGATTGTGCGAGGGTTGCGTCAGTCGGTGTTGCAACTTCGCCTTGTCCCCCCCATGGAGACAGGGTTGTGTCCACGGCAGTGTCTGCTGCCTGCAGGGGTGTGTTGGCGACGACCAGGGTCAGGCTGAGGATCGCAAAACTTCGCTTCAACATGGAGTCTCTTTCGCGCCGGTGATGTGCACTCACACGATAGTTGCGGGAGAGGCTCTCGAAGTAAGGTTTTGCCGGAGTGTTGTAACGGGGTTGTGCCAGTCTTCGCCATGTGCAGGGAACCCGACATCCGGACGAGGGTTTCCCGTCCAGATTGTGACTGCGGTGGCCTGGTCTAGACTGATGGACAACACTTCCTCGGAAACTGGCTTGAACCAAAGCCCGACCTCTCGCCTCGACACATGGCGCTCACGATTGGGTGGGACATCTACCCCTGCCTTCGCGAAAACTGTTGGACAGGTATCCCGGGTCGTTGCAAGTGATGAAACCTCGGTGAAGGATCTCTCTGAAGTGGTGGGGCAGGATGCGTCGATGACTGCTCGCCTGATTCGGATCGCCAACAGTTCCTTGTTCAATCCACAAGGCCGCTCCATCGACACAATCGGTTCGGCAGTTTTCATGCTCGGATTTGATGCTGTGCGAGAACTGTCAGTGTCGTTAGCACTCGTAGATCAAGTCCTCAAGGGACGTCCCCACGCCCGGGTTACCCAAAGTCTCGCTCGCGCGTTTCATGCGGCGGCACAGGCCCGTTCGTTCGCCCGGTTACAAAAGGACAAAAACCCCGAAGCCGTGTTCGTGGCGGCGCTGCTCTACCAGGTTGGCGAACTGGCGTTCTGGTCCGCGGATGGAAATGAATCGGATGACATCGAAGAACTCGTGCGTGCCGGCATGGATGCAGCCAAGGCGGAACGTCATGTGCTCGGCTTTTCGTTGCGAGAACTCTCTCGAGCGTTGGCTGTGGACTGGGGGCTGAGTGATCTCCTGAAAGATGCGCTGGACGGCAAGCTGACCCGTGATGGACGCGCCTCAAACGTTACCCTTGGTCATTCAATTGCACAGGCTATTGAGGTACACGGCGTTGAGTCGAAGGAATCGAAGGCACTCCTCAAGCGGTTGTGCGCACATCTCGATCAACCCATGAATGCGGTTGAAGACCTGGTCCGCGCGAATTTGCAGGATGCGTTCCGGGTGGTGCGCAGTTACGGTGTGGAAGCACTTGAGCGTGTCTTGCCGGCGCTGGAACCCGTTGAAATCGCTGCCGACCTGATGGGGAGCACGGATGACTCGCTACCTTCACAACCCAGTCAGGCTGCGCAAATCAAGGCGCTGCTGGTGCTCGCAGCTTCGCTGGAAGCGGGCGCTGGACTGGATCAGCTGATGCGGTTGCTGCTGGAAGGCATCCACAAGACCATTGGTTTTGATCGAACCTACTTTGCCTTGTTTACGGCAGATCGAAAGGCGCTGCAGGCGAAGTACACGCTGGGGCGCGATGCAGCAGCATTTTCAGGTTCCAGACGCAACTTGTTGCCGACCAACGACTTCTTTCAGCTTCTCTTTGAGACTGGCAGGGCGGGTCGATACCACCCTGGCGATCGAAAGGCCAGCGAACATGGTGTTGACTGGCTGGCGTCCCGGGAGTGCCTGTGTATGCCGATTGCCTTGAATGGCAAACCCGTCGGGGTGTTATATGGCGATAGAAGCACGAGCCTCGCGGTCATCTCCGACGACGACGTCGCGCTGTTCCGATTGTTTGGTTTGCAAATTCCGCTCGTACTGACGCTTGCACGTAAATCGAGCTGAGCGATCGTAAAAAAAAACCGCTGCCGGAGAGGCAGCGGTTGTTGTCAACTCAACCGGGTCCCGTGAGCAGAACCGCAACCCGGATTTGATGGGCTGCAAGGAATTGAAATACTCTGATCAACCAGCAAAGAGTGTGCAGAGATGCGCCGCGGATGGACTTGATGATCACAACAAAGACGGAGTGAGGATGAAGAATTTTTCGACTATCAATGTGCAGGCAGGTAACGGGCTCGCCCGATTGACGCTGAATCGGCCAGACCGGCGAAATGGCATGAATAACCTGATGGTGAAGGAGGTGCATGAAGCCCTCCTTGGTCTGGCTGCGGATACGTCGATTCGGGTGTTGCTGCTAACCGGTGCCGGTGACTCCTTTTGTCCCGGCGCGGATCTGAAAGCGATCACCGGCAGCGAGTCAGGTGGAAAACGGGAGGATGAAGCAGGTGCTTCGGTTGAGGCGTTCCAGGTACCCGCGATACTGCATGACATGCCTGCGTTGACCATTGTGGCGGTGAATGGCGCGTGCGCAGGCGCTGGTTTTGGTTGGGCGTGTGGAGGTGATATCCGTGTCGCCAAGGCCGGAGCAATGTTCAATACCGCATTTCTGAATGTCGCCGTTGCGGGGGACATGGGTGTGCCCTGGAGCTTGCCTCGCCTGGTTGGTGCAGCGAAGGCTCGTGAGTGGTCTTTTTTCTGTGAGAAGTTCTCCGCCGAAGAAGCCCATGCTGCGGGCCTGGTCGCTCGTGTGTATGGCGCCGACCGCTTCAATGCAGAAGTGGAGCAGTTGGTGCAATCGTTCCTCGAGAAATCACCCACAGCCCTGCGAACGATGAAATCACACTACCTGGCTGCTGAGTCCATGACGTTCAGTCGATTCATCGAACTGGAAACCGAGCGCCATACCCGGATTGTTGGTGGCAAACATGCAGCGGAAGCGTTCCGGGCGTTCATGGAGAAACGCAAACCCAGGTTTGATTGACGCAGGTTACGCGCGCTTTGGCATCCTCGGTATCGAGCCAATCACGCCATCTGCTTCAAGAATCCTGAGTTCGTCCGCCGAGAGACCGAGCAAACCGGTTAGCACCTCGGCGTTGTGCTGGCCGAGCATCGGTGAAGCCTGGCGAATGGTCAGCGCCTCCGTCGTTCCCAGTTCACTGACGATGCGATATGGCGCGGAGGGATTGGGCTGCAGGCCAACCACAGCGCGCTCGATCCACTGCCAGAAACCGCGGGCTGCCAGATGCTCGTCGGTCAGCACATCAAGCGGATGACTGACCCGCGCGGCCAGCACCCCGGCGCCTTGCAGTTTCACCATCAATTCGTCGGCTGGATGCACCACAGTCCACCGAGCGAGGATGGTTTCCAGTTCTTCGCGTCGGGCCAGCCGGTCATCCAGGTCACCAAAGCCGTCGAGTCCGGGCGCAGCAACCGCTTGCAGTCGAGACCACATCACCTCATCCATGATCTGGATCACGATCCAGGCATCTTCTCCGTGACAAGGAAACACGCCATGCGGACTCAGGTTGCGGTCGATGTTTCCGGTGCGCGTCCATGCCTTGCCTCGCACCGCGTACTTCAGGATGCCGTGAATGCTCATCGGCAACAGGGCTTCGACCTGTGACAAGTCCGCGAACTGACCTTCACCGGTGCGAGCCTGGTGGCGCAACGCCGTCAGTAAACAGCCCGCGCCGCAGATGCCGCCGATGGGGTCACCATAGGCGACATGCAGCATGGTGGGCGGGTCTTCGGCTCGGCCGTTGAGATGCGGCAGTCCAGATGAATGCTCGACGGTTGAGCCGTAGGCGCGGAAGCTGGCCCACGGGCCAGTGGTTCCAAATGCCGGCATGGAGAGCAGGATGATGTCGGGATTCGCGGTTTTCAGGACGTCGTACGTGAGTCCGAGTTGCGGGAGTACTCCGGCAGAATAGTTTTCCAGAACCGCGTGAGCGCCTGCGACCAGTTGCAATAGAAGTGCCTTGCCGTCGGGGTGCTCAAGATCCAGTGTGATGTCGCGTTTGTTGCGATTCACCATGTTGAAGGAAATGGCCTTCTCCGCACCTTGATTGGCGATCCACTCGGGAGTGGCTTCCCAACTGCGCCACCAGTCAAAT
>CAMDVY010000041.1 GCA_945878745.1 Klebsiella pneumoniae
ATGAACCACCGGATCGACGTTTCAAGCCCTTTCACGACACCCTTGCTGATAATGAAGACGGTCGCCAGCATGAATAGCGTATGACAACCTCCTACGAGCCAGGGATTCGACGTGAAGTCGTTGAAGGTCTTGTTAGCGAGGGCGGCATCCGCCCCCTGCAGGGCACCCGTTCCCATTTCGACCATGTAAAACAGCGTCCAGCCCGCGACTACTGAGTAGTAAGACAGAATCAGGATGCCAGCAAACATGCCCATCCAGCCAATCAGCACCCAGAGCCCGCTGTGGCGATGTTGTTGCACGAGAATTCGCAAACTGTTGACCGGACTGTTGCGTCCCTGTCGACCGATCACGACCTCAGCCATCAGTATTGGCAACCCGACCAGCATGATGGTGACGAGGTAAATCAGCACAAACGCGGCACCACCGTTCTCGCCCGTGAGGTAAGGGAATTTCCAGATATTCCCCAAGCCAACGGCGGAACCCGCGGCCGCCAGAATGAACAGCCACCGACTCGACCACATCCCATGTGGGGACACGTCGTCGTTCGTCATTTCTCAATCCCCTTAACTTGGCGCTCATTATAAAGAAGGAAGCTGCCTATAATGACGGCCATGGCAAAGAAGAACGCAGATCCGGATCCGACCATTGCGCGTCACAAGCGCGCGCAACACGACTATCACCTGGAAGATCGCTATGAGGCAGGTCTGGTTCTGTTCGGCTGGGAACTCAAATCCATCCGCGCGGGCAAAGCACAACTGATCGACAGTTACGTGCTGGTGCGCGAAGGCGAAGCCTGGCTGTTGGGCGCCAACATCTCGCCGCTTCAAAGCGCATCAACACACGTCATCGCTGAACCGAAGCGCACGCGCAAACTGCTATTGCATGCGAAGGAACTCGCCGCACTCTTCATGGCTACACAGCAGAAGGGTTACACCTGTATCGCAACTCGGCTCTACTGGAAGGGCAAACACGTCAAATGTGAAATTGCCCTGGCGAAAGGTAAGCAGGACCACGACAAGCGCGAAAGTACCAAGGATCGCGAGTGGGAACGCCAGAAGGAAAGACTGATGAAGGTTCACCACCGCTGATCCAGCGAAACAGCCTTCGAATCGGCTGAACTCAGCGTTTTGTGTGGGCGCGTCGCCAGGCGACCATCTCGATGGCCGCAACTGCGGCTTCAATACCCTTGTTGAATTCATCGTCGGCTGAACGTACTGCGGCGTGTGCGATGTCCATCACCGGAATAACTTCCACGATGATCGGTCGGCGAAACTCATGCATGACATCGCCCAGTCCGCGAATGCACTCGTTCGAGATCATCTCGAAATGATAGGTCTCACCCTTGACGATGACCCCGAAGCAGATGATCGCATCAATCTCCCGACCACTGTCTTCCGCCAATAGATCCCGCGCCGCGAGCGGTAACTCAAGCGAGCCCGGCAACGTGTGCACCACGACACTCGAATAACCTTGTTCACGCAGCACCCGCTCGCAGGTTCGACTCAAACTCTGCACGAGCTCTGGGTACCACTTGGAACAGAGGATGTGGATCGTGCCGGGTTTATCGACGCGGGGAAGCCCGGAGAGATCGACGGTAGTTTTCATCCGCCGGCGCGCTTGGCTGCCTGCGAGCCTGACTTGCCTGGTAACCAGCCTGCCGTCGCAGGATCGAGAATCAAGGCCCCTTCAGATTCAAGGACCGTGAACTCGGCGCGAACTTCCCAGGTCCCCATGGGCATACCTCGCTGACGCAGCGCGGAATTGACATCACCGGGGCGAACCTGCGAATGACCGTTCGCAAACAGCTCCTGAATAATCTCCCGAACCACTTCCGTACGACGTCGTTCTACGCTCAACTCTTGATCCTGAAATGCAGCGGGCGACTTTGTACCAGATGCGCCCTACTCCCGCCACGGGTTACCCGCCTGATAGGACTTTAATCTGCGCACCATCTCGGGACGAAAGCTCGCGGCACCCGGCTCGTTCAACGCAAGCGCCCTCTCCTGAGTGGCGACAGCCACGTCGAACTGGCCCGCTTCCGCGTAGGCGGCAGCCAGAGTGTCGAGCCTGGACACGGAGGCTTCAGCCGCGACCGCCGCTTCAGCAAATTCAACGGCAAGTTCCGCATTACGGACCTTTGCGTGCGGGGAGGTTGCCAGCAGCCAGGCGTAATCATTGTCCGCGTTCGTGCGCTTTTCGCGGGCCATGCGGCCGAGCCAGCTCGCCGCTTCTTCGTGGGCTTGCAAATCACCAATCTCCAGCAGGAGCTGAACGTAGCGAACAACCCCCAGTCCATGCCCGGTTAACGCAGCTTTGCGATACCAGCCCTTGGCCTTTTCGATATCCCGCGATACTCCGAGACCGGCGTGGTAGAGGTACCCAAGCCCGACCCAGGCATCGACCGAACCCTGCTGGCTGGCCTTCTCGAACCACCCCCTGGCTGCGTCCACATCCACATTTACACCGGTGCCACGCAAATAGGCATGCGCCACCCGAACCTGACCGTCGGCCAGCCCCACATCGGCGGCCTCCTTGAACAGTTTGAAAGCCGCTGCCTGGTCTGCCTGGCCCAGTTCACCCGTCGTCTGCATGTGGCCCAGCATGACCAGCGCAACCGCCGATCCAGCGGCGCGCGCTTTTTCATACCATGCCGTGGCTTTTTGGACGTCGGTCTCGGCCACATAAGGCGCGCGATAGCTCAACCCCATGTGCAGCATGGCGATCGCATCCCCGTCAGCAGCGGCTTCCGCCAGCCAGCGACGAGCGTGCCGCGTGTTTCGCTCAACACCTTCGCCCAACAACAAGGAGCGACCGGCCATGACCTTGCCTTCAAGGAAACCCAATTCGGCAGCCTTTTCAAAGAGTAACCAGGCGAGCGACGCATCCTGCTTGATGCCGAGCCCACCCAAATGGAGCCCGCCAAGCGCTACCAGAGCCGCGGGATTGTCAGCATTGAATTCGAGCGACCGGTTGTAATCCAGCCGCGCGGACACATATAGCTGTTGTTCGAAGTAGCTGTAGCCCCGCAAGTAGTACGCTCGCGAACGCTCGGAATCGTCCAGGGACGGTGCGATCAAGGCCGGCTCAAGATAACTGCGAGCAAGCACGGGCTGACCCTGATCGATGAGCACAACTGCTTTTTCGATCAAAACGCGAGCGTCCAGGGCAAGGGCTTGCGAGGCCACAGCCAGAGTGATGAAGGCGATCAGAAAACGAGAAACAGGCCACATGGTCCAGGGAGTGTATGAAAAAGCGCGCGCTTGCGCAGCGCTCAGCGTGGTACGCTGAAGACGACGGTTATCCAGCGAACTGGTACCGCTGATCTGATTCAAACGACTATTCAATTGAATTGGGGGCGACTTGGTTTCGACACGGGTAGCAAGGTTTGAGGTGCATGCCGAGAGGGTAGTAACTCTCGTAAAAAAATTGCTGCAACTTTTTAGTTGCCAATGACGAAAACTACGCACTAGCGGCCTAAAACCGCCGCTTACACTGACGATTCGTTTCCTGTGCGATGAAGTCAGTGGCTAGCTCACAGGATCGCGCGGAGGTCTCGCCCGGGGCCAAAGCGTTAAAACAATCGGGCTCGCCGAGAATGATCCTGGCCGTCGGAGCGTTCGAGGTTAAAACAAACGACGTGTTCTAAGCATGTAGATCCGATCTCTGAGCGCCAGTGGACGCGGGTTCAACTCCCGCCGCCTCCACCAAATTTGGGCTCGGATCATCTCCGGGCCCTTTTTCTTGCCTGAAGTCCCCGCGACACGCGGGATTCCTGCCAACCGTGCTGCGGGTGGCGACCAGCTGAAACACCCGGGAACGGCCACGCTCCTCCTGCGCGATCTGGTAAACGCCACCGTCGGGCAATCCCACCGTGAGCAATATCTCGGCCGCCTCTGCGGCAATCAAGCGTGCGCTCAAGGTCGAGGTCCAAACCCAGATCGTCATGACCTGCCTCTCAGGCATCGAACCCAGCCTCGAATAGAGAGGATAAGGTGACTGCCCCGATTGCACAGGGTTTTCCAGACGTGTTCCCGGCCGGGACCTATTCTACCAACGAGATGCCTTCGTTTTTCGCCACGGTGATCATTGCCTCCTCGAACAGTGACCGCGCCGTGGCGGCGATGATCCTCAATCGTGCGTGAAGCGCTCGCTCGGCCAGGTCCCTGTCCTCGCACTCCAGGCTGTATTGCTCGAAGGCGCTTATGTCCAGAAGCAACTGGGCGATGTGATTGGGGCATTCGCACTGGAGTTTTGGGGACAGAGCCGAAAGCCGGCCCAAGGTCGAGGCAGAGAAGCGGTGTTCTGGGATACCGCGGTTGGCAAGCAATTCCATCACCGACATCTGGTCGACGGGTAACTGCAAATTGCGGATCACCTCCTCTGCGTCAACGGGCGCCTTCAAGCAGACGATCCCGCCGTCCAGCAAGCGCCGAACTGTTTTTTGCGTCGCGAAACCGTAGATGGCCACGACTCGGTCGAAGTACTGTCGACGAAATTCGATGAGCCGGGTAGCAGTCGCATCGGGTGCGGTCGGTAGTTCCACCACCAGCACCGTACGACCCTCGGACCGCCGTGCCGGTTCGTTTACGAGCCAATTGCCGGCCGGTTCGGGTATCAACACTGCTGGTCGGCCGGCCAACGCATCGCGCAGTTTCTCGGTCAGCGCCTCGCCGACCACGACCGCGCGGTCGCATTGCGCTGTCTGTTGCAATGCAGGCTGTAACGCTTCGCCAAGGAGTTGCTCAAGGTCGCTTTCCGCCATGACGGCAAGCCGGCTGATCTGATGGCCTTGATCGACGAGCTTTTTCAGTAGCGTGAGCCGCCGGACGTCTACCTGGGTGTACAGGCGTCGGCTGGTCTCGGTCCGCAGCGGCTTAACGACGCTGTAACGACTCTCCCACTTTCGCAGAGTATGTCTCGACAGGCCGGTCAACCGAGTGACGGCGCCGATCGGCATGGCTGTTACGTCATTCTGAGCCATAGTCTCTCCTCGCGGTGGGGACCGACCGCTCGTGAACAGATCGGTCTAGGATTGAAGGGTATCCCGAGATCGCTGTCTAGGCCAAGTCGAACTTCTGGATCTATTTAGTCTCGGAGAAAAACGGGCCGGGCGCTCCTCGGACGAGCCAGCGGGGGGACTGGCGGCGCTCCCGGCCCGTAAACCGGGGCTCGAAATCAGCTGCGTGGAGACCAAGCGCTGCACCACGCCGCGCCCTTCACGAGCTTGCCGGGGATGGCGGAGCACGTCCCTGCTTCGCCGCTGACCGACTGGAAGAGCGCGCAGTTTGAGCACGCCTGCCGGACTCCGTCAGGTGCGGGGCGGAGGTAATTTGCGGGATCTATGGTGCCGCCGTCCTCGACATAGCGCAGGGCAATGGCAATCGGGTCGTCTACCGCCAGCATCGGCGGCTCTGCGGCGATGATCCTCGAACCGGCCAGAAGCACTGGAACGGCGAGGGCTGACCGGATGATGAGATCACGTCTTTTCATTAAACACTCCTATGGTCGGGAACCAAACCGCCGCTTCGTGCGACAGGAAGGTCATGAAAGCCCACTTGCGAAGCAGAGCTGCCGGTCTCGTCATCGGCCACGCGCTGGCGCAAGACGACGTTCTTGGCACCGCAACTAGCGAGCATGCCTCTCGCTTCTACCAGGCTCTTGAAGCGCAAAACATTGCCGCGAGGGTGTCGTAGCAGGCCCGCGCCGGTCTGCGATACCACCTCGACGATGTAGTCGCGACAGCCGTCGGAAATGATGCGTGCATTAACGGTGTTTCGAGACGCCGCGTGACGGAGTTCTCTTGGCGTCATGACTGCAGGACCATGGCTACCCACAGGCTGAGGGAAGCGGCCAAAGCCATTGCCAGGACCAAGGGCGACAGCAACCTTTTCCGAGCCTGCCGATCTGGAAGGACCAGGGCCACCGCCTGCGGGATGGGGCGGCGTAATTTCGTGTTGTTCATGTGACCGCTCCTTGCGTGACGTTGAGTACAGCTATTCATCGAGGCCTGGAAGGATGGACCGTCGTCCATTATATGTCAATATATAAATTAGACTTTATGATAAATATTTAAGACTAATCGCCAAATATTATAGACATATATTAGACATTCATGAAAAAGATGGGCGATTATCAAATACGTCGCAGATGTGTCTCGACACTCCTGCGCAAAGGTCTTGCTGTCGATGGCATTTGCCGATCTAAGAATGGAGCTGTCGAACGGATGTGAAAATCGGTTACCGCGACGCGATGCAACCCGGATCACCGTCGATGGATGAGTGGCCGATCAAAGAGTTTCGGGCAGGCTCGTTTGCCGCAGCTCCCGTCGCTTGTCCAGGCTCGGCCGAGCACCACCGCTCGATGTCGGCGCACTCCTTCCAGAACCAGTATGGATAGACTGCTCCGCCACCAGCCGGCTGGGCATCCGCACCCAGGCGCTGAAAGCCGCAGCCGGCAAAATACGAAACCGCGAATCTTTCCGCCCTGACGTGCAGACCATGAAATCCGGCTTGACGCGCCCTGCGGGCAACTACCGTCTGCAACCACTGACCCAGCCCCCGCCTCTGAGCCGATTCGGCAACAAACAAACCGTGCAAGAGCGTAGAAATGCGACCGTGAGGATCCACCAAATGAGCATCGAGTTGCCATGCCGCCACGGCGATGGGCCTGCTCGCTTCTGAAACGAGCAGCACCTCGTGATCCGTGAGGTCTACCTCGTCGTACGCAAGAACGGGCACCACGCAGCGTTTCAGACGAGCAGGCGCCTGCCACGCGTCTACAGCGCTTGCGATGACCGCCGTTACGTTGACCAGGTCGCGCGCGCTCGCAACACGGAGCGAAAGATCAGGCAATCCAACGTCTTGCTCGAGCATGCGCTGGAGGGGAATGCGGACGCCCGTGCCGTTATCGCTTGCGCCGCTCATGCGGGTAACGCACTCGGTACTGAAGCACCGCCACTCTCAGTCTTCGTGCCCGGCTTGAACTTTCGAGCTTCGCCGTGCCTGGTGCCTGGAACTGCCGAGAGCGCCCGTACGACAGCACGGCCTTCACGACCTGTATTCGAGTTTGCACTCATCACGGCGTTGTTTGGCTCTTTGTCTGAGAAGACGCTTACGGTACCCGTGAATTACGCTAAATGTCTAAGTAAATTCTCATATTTCCCTAGATTACGAATATTATGTCTAATATTCACGCCATATTCACAGCCTAAGTCTTATTTTTGTCCAACTTAAGGAGAAACACCATGAACCACAGACAACTATTCCTCATCGGCCGTGCCGCCATTTTCGCAACTCTTCTCACCTCTGCCGGGGTGACGTCGATCACCGTTGCGAACGCTGTGGACCCCGACCAACAGCCCGGTCAACGCAACCTGAACGTGGCGGTGAATGTGCCGCCCACGCCGCCGATTGCAGACCAGCTAGCCACCATTCTCTGATCACGCCGAACAACGGAAGAGCGCGAACCCCAGTTAAACCGAGCCTCGCTGGAGGCTCTGATTCTGGACCCTCGAGACATGTGCACTGGCTGCTGACGGTGCCGCGCTGATCTGGCGCCGCTTGATCCCATTCGTCGTACGCTGATCTTCGGTTACGCAGGCGAAGTCGACGCGACACCCGTCTGGCCTGCTTTCATAAACAAAATCGCCATTGCTGTCGTGGTCTGGTCGGCTACGACCATTTCTAGCGAGCTCACGGCGGCCAACGCTTAGCCTGACAGATGCAGACAGGGGCGCCCACGGCGCCTCTTCTCAGACAGCATGATCATCTGGACGCTCATATCAGGACAGCCGACCGATTCAATTCCGAGAAAGCGCATCGACAACAGCCAATGCGCTGAGCAAGGCGGACTCAATCGAACGGCCAAGACACCAGTCACCACAAACGTAAAGCTCATGCTCAGCAAAAAGGTAAGGCCGACCGAGTGGTGTGTCGGCGAACGCGTATCGCCAGCGGTGTGCGTCAATCGATGTCGGTGACACCAGGCCAAGTCCGGGCTTCACCATCTCGAGCAGAGTCGTCCCGACGCTGTCGACATCCATTTCGATATGCTCGACGCTCCAGTCCTGCGATGCTTCGATCACAAATGCATCGCCGACCGAGTTCGACATCGACCGCCTCAGGATCTGCCCCTTGACCATCGTGTGATCCGGCACTTGATCCAGCGTTTCTGAAAACCCCAGCATCACGACCCAACGCGGCAGCATCTGCACGCATGAGATCGTTTTTGCCAATTCGGCGTCGTGACCGATGACGATCTCTGAGGCATTCACCGGTGGGACCGCGAGCACAACCGCATCGAATGGGCCGTACGCCCGATCATCTTCGTCAAAGGCATTCCAAGCCGTGTCATGCTCAAGGCGGGTGAGTTTGGTGGCGTATTGCGCGGGCAATCCATCCAGCAGCCATTTGCTGAGCGCGTTCAATCCGCTCGGGCTGGTGTAGACGTCATCAACCCGGCATAGCAGACCAGCCAGAAGGGCTGGCTCGAGCAGTGCGTGCACCGCGGGTTGGCTAACATCCATTCGTGAGGCGCCGTGATCAAACCGATGTCCTGAATTCCTGCGGCGCGAACTCGTTCGTCCACCGGGTCCTCGGCCTTTGTCGAAAACTCGCACCGAGTGCCCGAGCAATGTGAGATGCCTCGCACACAGCGCACCGGAAACACCTGCACCAACAACCGCGATTGTCTTCGTCATTGCAAGGATGATAGCCGAACTCTTGTGTCGCCGAGACTGCGCAGCCTTCAATTCCACGCCGAGTAACATCTGGGCCCCCGGGCAATGCTAGAATTTCGCGATGCCCGAAGGCCATACCATTCACCGCGTGGCGCGAACTCAATCCTCGATGCTGGTCGGGAAGTTTTTACACGTCACTTCACCTCAAGGGCGTTTCCAGACAGGAGCTCAAACGCTCGATGGCAAGCGATTGCACGCCATCGAAGCGTGCGGCAAACATCTGTTCTACCAGTTCGATGGCGGCGAAGCGGGACCGGTTCTTCACGTGCATCTCGGGCTCTTCGGAAAGTATCGCGTTCACAAACGCAACGACGATGAAGTGCCGGATGTCCGCGGTGCGACACGAGTAAGGTTCGTCACACCAGACCATGTCGTTGATCTAAACGGTCCCAATCAATGTGAAGTCATCGAGGCGCACGTACAGCAAGCAATCATTGATCGACTCGGTCCCGATCCGCTACGCGAGGATGCAGATCCGAATCGTGCGTGGAATCGAATCAGCAACAGCCGAACTGGTATCGGCAGATTGATCATGGATCAATCGGTCATCGCAGGCATTGGCAATATTTATCGAACAGAGTTGTTGTTTCGCGCAGGGTTATCGCCAGACGTTCCGGGTCGAGCAATCAGTCGGCCCGTGTTCAACCGGCTGTGGCGGGACGCGGTCAGGCTGCTCAAACTCGGCGTGAAGTACAACAGGATCATCACCGTACCTCTGGGTCGGATCGGCACGCCTCCCGGCAGGCTCCACCAGGACGAACAAACGCTCATTTTTGGAAAGACTCGTTGTCCGGCCTGCGGCTCGGCGATCACCCGATTCGAGATCGCCAAACGCCAGGCGTTTCGATGTGATATTTGCCAGCCGGTCGAATCGATTCGCGACCAGCCAGAGTCGAAGGTCGCCGTTGATTAGTCCTCGAAAGACTTTGCCCCTAAAAATCTACCAAGCGATTCGTAACCTGCATGACTAACATTGCGTCATGACCACGCTCTGGTTGATGGAAGACCAACTGTCTATAGAACTGGTGCGAAAGCATGTGCCCGATCGTGTGTTGCTGATCGAATCCAGACGACACTTTGCATCGCACACTTTCCATCGGCATCGGATCCTGTTTCAGGTGTCCGCCATCCGGCACTTCGCCGAGGAATTGAAGTCCGCCGGTATTGTGGTTCATCACTATGGCCTGGGTCGCCGGCCCTATCTGGATTCGCTTGCCGCGATTGCTCATCTGGTCAAAAAAACACGAGACCCGGAAGTGCTGGTGGTCGATCCGTCGGAATATCACTGCGCCCTATGGATGAAATCGATTCCTGAATTGCTAGGCGTGCACATCCACAACGCGCCCAACACGCTGTTCCTCACTGATCGCGCCGAGTTCGCGGCTTGGGCCCGTCCGCTCAAGAAGCCTGTCATGGAATCATTCTATCGACGCATGCGCACAAAACTGAAAGTGCTAATCGAACCCGACGGCTCGCCGGTCGGCGGTGCATGGAATCTCGATAAGCAAAATCGCAAGCCCGCAAAGCGCGGAAAGATCTTTCCGTTGCCACTCTCGATCGCGCCTGATTCGATCACGCAGAGCGTGATGAAGGACGTCGACAGGCTTTTTTCGTCGCACCCAGGATCTACCGATGGATTCTCGCTACCTGTGACTCGAGCGGACGCCGAAAAGGCCTGGGACGATTTCTTGCAGAATCGGCTCCAGCAATTCGGTGATTTCGAAGATGCCATGCTTACCGGTCAGCCGGTCATGAATCACTCTTACATCTCGATGCTGTTGAACACAGGTCTATTGAGTCCAATGAAACTCGTTCGCGACGTCGAGGGGGCATATCGCGTGGGCCGCGTGCCGCTCAATAGTGCCGAGGGCTTCATTCGCCAGATCATAGGCTGGCGTGAATATGTCTACGGCATCTACTGGTCCTTCATGCCTGAATATCGAACACGAAACGCCCACGAGTCGACGCAGGGCCTTCCCGAATGGTTCTGGAACGGGGCGACGCCAATGAATTGCCTGTCGCAATCCATCTGCGGCGTAGTAGATCGAGCCTACTCGCATCATATCCAGCGGCTGATGATCATTTGCAATTTCGCCACGCTCGCCGAGTTGTCGCCTCATGCCATGAACGAATGGTTTTACAGCATGTACGTCGACAGCTTCGACTGGGTCGTCACACCGAACGTCATCGGAATGGGGATGAACGCGGACAACGGTACCATGGCGACCAAACCCTACGTCAGCTCCGCTGCGTACATCAATCGAATGAGCGACTACTGCGCCAATTGCAAGTACGAGCCAGCCGAGCGCGTGGGTAAATCGGCATGTCCGTTCAACTACCTGTTCTGGACATTCCTTCATGAGTCCGCTGGCCGACTCAAGAACAACCCTCGCATGACGATGATGCTGAAGAACGCCGAGAAAATCGACGCAGAGCAGATGAGCAAGATGATGAAAGAACGCACGCAATTCATCGAGTTGTACATCCGCGGAAAGGTCAGCCGATGATGAAGCGACAAGACACCAAGATTTGCGTCGTCTGCAATCGCCCGATGACTTGGCGCCGCAAGTGGGCCAAAACATGGAGCGAGGTCAAGTATTGCAGCAACGCCTGCCGACGAAACAAGTCAAAACAATTTGATCTGCCAACCGCAACAGGATAGGAAACACACAGCACCGCACGATTCCAATGCAGATCGGACGGACCGATCATCACTCGATTTACAAGTGCATTGAAGACGATTTGTCCGCCCAATTCTCCTACCGCGCTTGGGGTGATTGGCGCTTCTGGATCAAGTGAGTTGAACTGAATCAGTTGAGCCTCACTCGGAGTCGAGTATTTCCTGTCAGCGACGCTCACTCATGTCTTGCTATGGACTGTCCTGCTTCGTGTCAGCCGAGAATCTCGCGATTGTGCTCCCCCAACCTGGGTGCCCGTCTTGAGATCCGCCACGGCGCTTTTGGCAGACTGAACGGCGCACCGGGGTAGATGACCGTTCTTCCGATATCCTCATGCATGACCGGCACCTGCATCCCTCGCGCCTTGAAGTGGTGGTTCTCAAAGGCTTCTTCTGGACTGTTGATGACTCCCACCGCCAGCCCTGCACGTTGGCAGCCTTCGAAAAAATCCTGCGCGTCAACCGTGCGCGCGATGAGCTGG
>CAMDVY010000042.1 GCA_945878745.1 Klebsiella pneumoniae
ACCATATCCGTATCGATCTGTTGGCCAAGTTTCTTTCACCGGGTGCTCAACAGTTCGCGCGTCGGCTGTCGGCATTGACCACCGCAGTAGTGCTGGCGCTGTTCGCCTGGGCCAGCCTGGAATTTGTGCGTATGGAGTACGAAGACGGCGCTATTGCCTTCGCTTCAGTGCCGGCCTGGGTGTGCGAATCGATCATGCCGTTTGCCGCAGCAGTGATGTGCCTGCGTTATCTGCTCCACGTGGTGAAGCTGCCCGAGCGTAAACAGGCATGATCTGGCTGGCTGTCGCAGGACTATTGTTGATGGCGCTCTCGGGTGCCCCTTTGTTCGCGGTGCTGCTGGCGGCTGCGATGACCGGGTTCTGGGCATCGGATATCGAGCTGACTGTGGTCGCCATCGAATTGTATCGGCTGGTCGATACGCCCCTGCTGGTGGCCCTGCCGCTGTTTACCTTTGCCGGCTACGTACTGTCAGCTGCGCAGACCTCGCAGCGACTGGTTGACCTTGTTCAATCCCTGTTTGGTGCGCTGCCCGGCGGACTGGCCATCGTCGGTTTTGTAGCGTGCGCGGTATTCACGGCATTGACCGGAGCATCTGGTGTCACCATCGTCGCGTTGGGCGCCTTGTTGCTGCCGGCCATGCTGAGCCAGGGTTACAGTGAACGATTCAGCCTCGGTCTGGTAACGTCATCCGGCAGTCTTGGTCTGCTGATCGTGCCGTCGGTACCCCTGATCCTGTATGGCGTCATTGCCCAGCAGATGGATGTGGGCGTGCAGTTCTCCATTGTCGATCTGTTCAAGGCAGGTGTGCTGCCGGTGCTGCTCATGCTAACGATGCTGATTGGCTGGACGCTTTGGAAACACCGGGCAAGCGGCCCTGAGGGCGGTATTAAACGGCAGCCATTCACGCGGGCAGAATTAGGTCGGGCGTTGTGGGCTGCCCGGTATGAGCTGCCCCTGCCTTTCGTGGTACTGGGTGGGGTTTTCAGCGGTGTGTTTGCAGTTTCCGATGCTGCGGCTGTGACGGCGCTGTACGTGATTGTTGCCGAGGTAGTTTTGTATCGCGACGTCCAATGGCGACAACTACCCGGATTGGTCGTGGACTCAATGGTGATGGTAGGCGGCATCCTACTGATACTGGGTGTGGCGCTGGCCTTCACGAATTACCTGGTGGATGCGCAGATTCCCCAACAGCTCTTCGAGTTCATGCAGGCACATGTGACCAGCCCGCTGATGTTCTTGCTGTTGCTCAATGTGCTGCTGCTATTGCTGGGCGCAATTCTGGACATCTTTGCTGCGACAGTGATCATGGTCCCTTTGTTGTTGCCTGTGGCGGTAGGTTATGGGATTCACCCGGTTCACTTGGGCATCATCTTTCTGGCGAATATGCAGATCGGCTATTTCACGCCACCCATCGGGATGAACCTGTTCATTGCCAGCTTCCGTTTTCGCAAACCGATGCTTGAACTGTACAGTGCGTGCTGGCCGTTTTTTGTGGTGCTGCTGACGGCGGTACTGATCATCACCTATGTCCCTTGGCTCAGCCTGGTGTTTGTCACGTGAGTCGTACCTCTCTGTCTGGAGTGATTGGCCTGTTATGCGTGCTGGTTCTCGGAGGGCAGGTCAGAGCTGCAGAGGATCCCGGCCTACAGGTTGATGCGCTGCATGCCGTACTCGTACAGGCCATGAAACAGGGCGGAACGATCGCCGAGCGCATCGCGCTCGTTGATGATCAGGTCTTTGCGCTGTTTGATTTCGAGACCATCGCCCGCATCAGTGTCGGACGAGAGTGGACGAAGATGCAGGCGGCCGATCAGACACGCCTCGTTGATCTGCTGCGTCGACTTTCGGTCGCCACCTATGCAGATCGCTTCGACAAGTTTGAAGGCCAGCGGTTTGAACGCCAGGGCGTTCAGACCTCCAGGTCTGGCAGTGTCGTGAAGACCGTCATCGTTCGCAGCAATGGCGAGCGGGTCTCCCTGCACTACTACTTCAGAGCAGGCAAAATCTTCAATGTGGTCGCCGATGGTGTCAGCGACCTGGCGCTACGCCGTTCTGACTATGGCAGCATCCTGAAGCGCGAGGGTTTGGCCGCCTTGTTCAAGCACGTAGAACAGAATGTCGCCGAACTCGAATAGGACCGTTGCTCGGACGCTCACGCTACTGGCCTTTTGCGCAACGACACTGCTCAGTGGTTGTACAACGCTCGAGGGCGAACCCTTTGCCGTGCAGGACCCTTACGAAAGGGCCAATCGCAAGATATATGGTGTGATCGACGGCGTTGATCGCCGGGTCATTGCCCCTGTGGCTCGTGGTTATCGCGTGCTGATGCCGGACTGGGCAGAACGTGGAGTCGGCAATTTCTTCAGGAATCTGCGTCGCATCGATAGTGTTGCCAACAGTATCCTGCAAGGGAAACCCCGTCATGCCGGTGAAGACCTGGCTGGGCTGCTGGTCAATTCGACGGTGGGGATCGGCGGTCTCATCGATGTCGGTGCCGGAATGGGTCTGAAACATCACGAAGAGGACTTTGGGCAGACCCTGGCCGTATGGGGGGTGACCCGTACCCGCTACATCTACATGCCACCCGGACCCTCCAGCTTGCGCGACGCGCCTGGCACACTGTTCAAGTCTTACCTGCCTGAGTTATTGCTCAGCGGCGGATACAGCATCTGGGTTTCCATCGTTGATCTGCTGGCGATTCGCGCCGAAGCATTGCCGTTGTCTGACGCGCGGGATCAGGCTGCACTTGATCCCTACGTATTCACGCGTGATGCCTACTATCAACGACGCGAATACGTGACTTTCGATGGCGACCCACCGGTGGACGAATTTCTCGAGGAATTTGACGAACTCGAAGACACGTCGGAATGACCGACTACGTGAACAACACGCTTGGTGCCTGGGTGGCATGGGTTTGTCGGTACCCGTGGCAGGTCCTCATCGCCATCACGATGTTGACGATTGGCGCGGCGTGGTACGGTCTTGCCAACTTCCGCATCAATTCCGATCTGAGTGGACTCATTGATCAGCACTCAGGATGGCGTGCCGACTTCGATGAGTTTGAAGCGGCCTTTCCGAATCTGCTGAAAACCGCCGTGGTTGTCGTGCACGGGGATTCGTTTGGTGACGTTGAACAGGTGTCGAAGGCTATTGAAACCGCCATACGGGCTGAACCTCGCTTTACGTCGGTCAGTGCACCACAGAATCTGCCCTTTCTTCGTGACCACGCATTGCTTTACCTGTCGGGTGACGATCTCGACGAGATGTCTGATCGATTGGCAGAAGCTCAACCTGTGCTGACCGCGATCGCCGAAGACCCTTCGTTGCGAGGCGTTCTCGAAGTACTTGCCGACGGGGCTGAAAACGCTGTAGACGAAGCAGCCTTCGAAACCGTGCTCGAGCTTGTTACCAAGAGCGGCCGGCAGGCGCTGGCGGAGCAGGATGCCGGAATTCGCTGGACTGATGAGTTGTTCAGCCCTGATCCACCCCAGATCAGGGTGATCAGCCTGAAAGGCAGTACCAACTTCGATGTGTCTCTCCCCAGTGGAGAGATGCTTGCACTGCTGCGCCAGACCATAAACAGCGTGCCGTTGCCGACAGGTGTTGAAACAGGGATCACCGGCGAGATCGCGCTGACCCATGAAGAAATCAGTGCGGCAACGAGTGGCGTCAATCTTGCGGGCTGGATTTCAACGATCTTCCTGACGCTGGTGATGATCATCGGCGTGCGGTCGATCAAGATCGTCGTGGTTACGCTCCTGATGCTGCTGTACGGTGTTGCCATCACCACCGCCTGGGCCATGTTCGCGGTCGGTGAATTCAACACGCTCTCTCTCGTGTTTATCGTGATGTTTTTCGGTTTGGGCGTTGACTACTCGTTGCATTTTTCGCTTCGATATCAGGAGTCGATCAACGGACACGATGATCGTGTGACCGCTCTCGTGCATGCGACGAAGGGCGTTGGGGACGCCATCTTTCTTTGCATGCTTACCACAGTGGTATCGTTCCTGGCATTCTGGCCGACACGCTATGGCGGGCTGGCTGACCTTGGTGTGATATCGGCTGGGGGCATGCTGATTGCCTTTCTGCTCACGTTCTCCATGATTCCGGCGCTGTATGTGGTCATCGGCACCATCAAACCACACCGATTAGGCGCGCGTAGCAGTGATGGTCTGGTCAAGTATCTCATTGCGCATCGGAGGTTAGTTCTGGCCTCGGTGGTGGTGGCAAGTGTTGCCGCATCCTGGTACGCCAGCCGTGCGCATTTTGATTACAGTGTCCTGGCGCTTCGAGACGAGAGCACGGAGTCCATGCGCATGCTGCGATTCCTGCAGGATGAAGG
Source organism: Klebsiella pneumoniae (assembly GCA_945878745.1). Lineage (GTDB taxonomy): Bacteria > Pseudomonadota > Gammaproteobacteria > Pseudomonadales > Azotimanducaceae > SYFY01. Next base: position 4,344 of record CAMDVY010000042.1, read on the forward strand.
CGTAGCGACCGACTACGCGCTCTCAATCGTGCATGAACCGGGACAGCTGAAGGTTGCGGAGCTTGAAGCCTTGCCAATGGTCCGGGCCGTGATAACACCCGAAGATTTTGTGCCGAAGGACCAGGACGAAAAGCTTTTTGCAATTGAAGAACTGGGATTTCTCCTCGAAAGCGCCGTGACACCCATTGCAATCCTGCCGGCGCCTACCAACGATGAACTGCGTGTTGCACTCAATGAATTTGCTGGCATTCTGCACGCGGGCAACCATTCTGAGGCGGATCTGTATGCGGATCTGGCCGAATTGCCTGCGTCACGGCTTCGTGTCTGGCAATCTGATGTTGTCGATGGCCTTGTATCGGAGCTTGAGTGGTTGAGACGAGCACTGGCGGTTGGGCCGGTCACGCTTGATGATTTGCCAGAAGGATTGCGGGAGCGCTTCATCAATGCCGATGGCAAACATCTTTCAGTGGTGTTACCTGATCGGGATATAGCAGATGTTCAGTCGCTGGGTTCGTTCATTGACGCGGTTCAAGCCGTTGAACCAAAAGCCACTGGCCGGCCGGTCATCGAAAAAGGCGTTGGAGAGATTGTCATCGACTCGTTTCTGCAGGCGATGCTGATGTCTGCAGCCGCGATTTTTGTGATTCTGTTGGTGGTCTTTCGCAGTGTCGTCAGCGCGTTTTTCATTGCGCTGCCGTTGCTGCTGGCAGCACTCTTCACGCTGGCGCTGGGGGAGGTGCTGGACGCGCCGCTTAACATGGCGAACATTCTCGTGCTGCCGCTGATATTCGGGCTGGGTGTCGACAACGGCATTCACGTGTTTCATCGTTTTCACGCGACGGGTGACGTTGACAGCTTCATGCACTCAAGTACGCCTCTGGCGACGCTGTTGAGTACGCTCACCACGGTGGGTGCCTTTTCGTCCCTGATGCTGTCTCCGCATGTCGGTACCGCGTCCATCGGTCTGTACCTGACGCTGGCGGTGGGCATGCTGCTGCTCTTTGCCGTGTTCCTGCTACCGGTGCTGTTGCAAAAATCAAAATAATGGGCTGGTGGTGTCGCTTCGCGCTGTTCGTACTAGGCATGTTGACGCTGGTCCGCGCGTACACGGTGTCCGTACACGGCGCGGTGCCAGCCTGGGTGTGGCTCCATGGCCTGCAGGCAGACGTTGCTGCGTTGATTCTTTTGTCAGCCGTGGCTGCACTTGGCATGCGGTCATCGCGAGCCTGGGTTCGATCTTTCTTCGTGATACTCGTCGTGGCGGTTGTGCTCCTCGTCGTAGTGGCGGAAGTCTTCTACTGGCAGGAGTTTGAGGCCAGGCTGGATCGACTGGTCTTCCATTACCTCGCTTATCCGGTTGAGGTGCTCGTCTTCATGGATGAGCAGTTCTACATCACCTGGCTGTTGTTGCCGTTTGCGCTGCTGGTGTATCTGGTGGTACGTGTGCTCGGTATTGTGCCGCGAATGGACAGTGGCAAGCCGGTTCTTTTACTGCTGGTGTTGGGTGTGTGTGTGCTTGTCATGGTCCGACAACCCGTGCTGGACCAGTCCCGCCATCTGAACCAGTTGTCCAGCAATGGCTACATTGGCGTGCTGACTGCTTCCACCATATCGCAGCAGGACTGGTCCGAGTTGTATCCGGGAGTGGCTTCTCACTCGAATTCTGATCTCGACGCCGCCGAACACGTTCAGTGGGAGTTCTTGAAGGTTCCGGTTGCAAAACTCGGCAACAAAAACGTTGTACTCGTCATTGAAGAGTCTTTCTCCGGTCCAAACTGGACGGATCCTGCGCTGCGTCATGAATGGCTGCCTGAGTTTGAGCGTTTGTCGGGCAGAGGTCTTTCGTTCACGAACATTTATGCTGCCGGCACCCGCACGTCGCGCGGTATGGAATCGATCATGCATGGTTTCCCGCCGTTGCCAGGCATTTCTGCAATCGAGCGTGACGGCGTTGAGCGCCTGGCCTCATTGCCCCGTGTGCTGAAGGCAGCGGGGTACCAGACCATTTTTGCTTATGGTGGATGGCCTGGATTTTCCAACTTCACCAGCTACTGGCACAGCATTGGTTTTGAGCGCACCACTAATCGGCATCATTTTCCCGCAGGCACCTTTGAAACCAGTTGGGGGGCCGATGACAAGGCGCTGTTCGGACATGTGCTTGGATTGTTGGATGAGATGACCGCACAGCAGCGACCTGTTTTTCTGGCGACCTTGACCGTCAGCAACCATCGCCCGTTCAGTGTCCCGAATGACCAGGACTCACCGCACAAGCGAACGCTGACGAATGCGATGCACTATGCAGATTCTGCCCTGGGTGATTTTTTCCGCGTTGCCCGTACCCGGCCCTGGTATGAAAACACGGTATTTGTGGTGGTTGCCGACCATGGACCGAGGATTCACGGTGACAGCCTGATTCCCATCGAGAGCTACCGGGTGCCTCTCCTGATTCTGAGCGAACCGGCGTTACAGCCAGCGATCGTCGAGGAGGTTGGTTCGTCAATCGGGATACCGGCAACCATCCTCGATCTGCTCGGCGTTCAAACCGAGGAGAAATTCTGGGGGCCATCACTGGTCAGTGGGCGAGATACGCCAGTTCCCGTCGAGCACGACTATCACGTTGGCGAACTTGTCGTAGGTCAGCTGACCGTGCTGGCCAGAGGCGGAATTTTCCATGCCTGGAAGCTGAGCGGAGCCGGGGTCGACCCCATGGGTGTGGTTGATCCGTCGGCACTGGAAGCTCGGCGGGTTGCCGACTATTTCGGTTCCGCACATCGACAGTTTTATGCGTCCGGGTCAGGCGACGCCATTGCGGAGCATTGAGACGTTGGGTGCCAGCAGCTTCTTGAATTCCGTGAAAGAAACCGGACGCGAGAAGAGATAACCCTGGGCATAGTCGCAGGCGTGGGATTTCAGGAATTGCAACTGAGCGGCGGTCTCCACACCTTCAGCGACCACTTCCATGCGCAATCGATGCGCCATGGCGATGACGGCTGCGGTGATCTCCATGTCATCCTGCACGTCAGGAATATCCATGATGAAGCTTCGATCCACCTTTACTGTGTTGATCGGAAACTTCTTGAGGTAGTTCAGCGACGAGTAACCAGTGCCGAAGTCATCGATCGCAAAGCGCAGACCGAGCTGGGCCAGACGTTTGAGCGTAACCAGCGCCACATCGATGTCGTGCATCAACATGGTTTCGGTGATTTCCAGTTCGAGGAAGTTCGGATTGAGCTTGGTCTGACGCAGACATCTCTGGATGGTCTGGACCAGATTGGGATCGCGGAATTGGCGTGGTGAGATGTTCACAGCCGTATAGATCGGCGTGCCGTTCAGCTCGCTGAAAATTCGCCCCGCTTCGCACGCTGCGCGGATCACCCAATTGCCGATGTCGACAATAGCGCCGGTTTCTTCGGCGACCTGAATGAACTCGTTGGGGCCGATCAGCCCTCTGGTCGGATGGTCCCAGCGAATGAGACATTCCATGCCGACGAGGCGTTGATCGGTAAGCCGGACTTTTGGTTGATAGTAGAGTTCGAATTCGTTGTTCAGCAGCGCTGTGCGGATTTCGTATTCCATGCGCAGTCGCGAGCTGGCATTGGTGTTCATCTCTTCGCTGTAGAACTGGTAATTGTTGCGGCCGCGCTCCTTGGCGCGGTACATCGCCAGATCCGCGTTTTTCATGACCTCGTTCGATGCATTGCCGTCGCTCGGGATGATCGTTACACCGATGCTGGTGGTGACCACCAGAGGTTGACCGGAAATATGGATCGGCTCGCGCAGGCGTTGCAGTATCTTCTCTGCCACCAGTCCTGCGTCACTGGGGGTAGTGATGTCGTAGAGCAGGATGGTGAATTCGTCACCGCCGCTGCGTCCGACGGTGTCTTCCTTGCGCACACACTCAGTGAGCCGCTGCGCCACTTCTTTCAGGAGTTGATCACCAGCCTCGTGCCCCAGTGTGTCGTTGACACGCTTGAACTGGTCGAGGTCAAGATACATCAGCGCAGCAGATGCATTGCGCCTTCGTGCATGTTCAATGGCGTGCAGCAATCGTTCCTGGAACAGGGTGCGGTTGGCGAGACCGGTTAACGTGTCATAGAACGCCAGGCGTTCCATGCGCTTCTGGCTGTTCTTGGTTTCCGTGATGTCAGCAATCTGCACAATCAGGTAGGCACTCTTCGAGTCATCCGCACGCTGTATGACGGCGTGGAAGTTGGTCCAGATTTCGGCGCCGTCGAGGCAGATCATGCGGCGCTCGGTGCGAGAGGTTGTCTCGTTGCCGTGCTGCAGGCGTTCCAGTGTTTCCTTGAGAAAGACGCGGTCTTCGGTAGGGACCAGGTCCGCCAGGTGAGTCGCTGAGAGCATGTCCTGCTTGTACGCCAGCAGTTCTGCTGCAAACTGGTTTGCCTCGATGACCTTGCCGTGGATATCGGCGAGAAGGATGCCGATTGGCGCGCTTTCAAACGTGCCACGGAACCGTATTTCACTTTCGCGCAATCGCTCTTCCGTCAGCCGTTGCATGCTGATGTCGCGTGCGATGCACAGCGTGCAGGTTTCCGAACCAAGCTGCATCGAGGTGGCTGAAACGAGGGATGGAATTTCGAGACCGTTTTTGGTTTTGAACATCACTTCCAGATTGGTATAGCTTCCCTCGCGGCTGAGCAGATTTCTCGCCGCAGCGCGACTCCCTTCGTCGCCGAAAATTGGCAGATCGGTGACAGGCTGGTTGATGAGCTCGGCACGTCGAAAGCCCGATACCTTCACAAAGGCGTCGTTGATATCGAGGATCGAACCGTCGCGCTGACGGATGATGACGATGCCGTCCGGGCTGTGAGTGAAAACTCGCGAGAACTTGGTCTGGCTTTCATGCAGGGCTTCCTGCGCTTTGACCTCTTCGGAAATGTCACGCGCAATCAGCAGGATGCAGATCTCGCTTTCGATTTCGATGTAACGCAGCGAGATATCGACATGCAGCATGTCGTCACTGGTATTGAGCAGGCGTGCGCCGTGAAATGAACCTTCGCCATGCTGCTCAAGTTGTTCATGAATGCGGTCGCGCTCCTTGCGATCGACCCAGAGGTTGGGCAGCAGATTCTGGTTGCCGATGGCCTGTTCGCGAGTAAATCCCAGTAGCTTGGTGAAGCCGGCGTTGAAGTCGATGATGGTGCCATCGCTGTTGCGCAGGATCAGGATGGCGTCCGGACTCGCATGGAAGATGCGGGAGAAACGTGCCTCTGATGCACGCAGTCGATTGATGGAGTGCAGATACTCGGTGATCTCGCGGCCCGTGATCACCACACCGGACAACCCGGCGCCGTTGGACAGGGAGATGATCTGTGTCTCGATCACCGTGTCACTGGAATTGCGCAGTCGTAGCTGGTTGAGTTTTTGTGGCTTGCCCGGCTGGGCGTTGGCGCGTTCGATTGCCTCTTCGAGGACAAACATTTCATCGGTGGCGACCAACGAAACGACTTCGATCCCAGCCAGCTCATCAAGGTTTTGTTCGAATACTTGCAGGGCGCGCGGATTGGCATTGCGCAGCTTGCCGTGTTCGTCGATGAAGAGGATCAGATCATTGGAGTACTGATAGAGCTTCTCGAAACGATTCTGGGCGTTCAGCAGCGCCCGTTCGCGCGTGATCGCCTCGGTGAGATCCAGTAACTGGATGACATAGGAACCGGCCTTGCCACCTGAGTCTGTCAATCGCCTGGCGTGCAGGGAAACGTGCTGCACGCGACCATTTGGTCCCGGTAGATCGAGTGTGGTCGAGACATCCTTGCCGGCCTGAAGATCATTCGTTGCCTGATCAATGACTTTCCACAACACACCGCCTGCGATGCCGGCGATCGGTTTGTTGACCACCTGCTCACGTTCGAGGTGAAGCAGGCGAAGCATTGTCGCGTTGACGTTCATGATCTGCCCGCGTGTATCGAGCATGAGCATGCCGGTGGGCGCGTTGGTAAAGGCGTGGTTGAGCGCCTCGATGGTCACCGATTTGCGACGCGGATCCCACAGCAGGATGGAGGTTGCGATCCAGATGGCGAGAAAGGAAATCGCCAGATCCGTGGACAGGCTGGTCAGTACTGGACTGGAAAAAACCAGGGTTGCCTCATCCAGCCTGGCCGACACCAGCATGATGGAGGCAATACAGGCCATCAGTAGTGTAAGTCCGCGATGAGCGGTCAGGTTCGACACGGTTAGTGCAATCAGGAAGACCGGAATCGCCAGATCGGACTGTGGCAGGAGCGTCTGCACCATGAATCCGACACAAAGTACCGAGGTTGCAATGGCTGCAACGGTACCCCGTGAAAGCGGTGATCCTGGCCAATGATGCTGCATCGATAGTGGTCCGTACCTAACGACTGTATATTCTTGAGAAAATGAGTAGTGGGGCTGTTTATGAACGTGCTGCTGACAGTACCGGTAAGCGGGAAAGGACTGCATGACATCACGCACAGCGTGCAGCGGGTTCTAGACGAGAATTGTGTGAATGAGGGACTCGTCACACTCTTCATACGACACACTTCCGCCAGCTTGTTGATTCAGGAGAACGCAGCGCCCGGTGCCAGAGCAGACCTCGAGACCTGGTTTGAGCGCCTGGTGCCGGAGCTCGATCCACTCTACACACACAATGAAGAAGGGCCGGATGACATGCCAGCCCATATCAAGTCAGCGCTCACGGCGGTCAGCCTGAGTATTCCGGTGATGGGCGGTAAGCTGGCGCTAGGCACCTGGCAAGGTGTATTTCTCTGGGAGCACCGTCATGCGCGTCGAACGCGGGAGGTCATCGTCAACGTGACTGGCGATCGCGAATAGTATCCATCCAGCGTCGGTGACCATCCGGGTCGAGAATCATCGATGCAAAGTACAGCAACAGGTCACGATGGTTGGGTGTCAGCTGCGCCTGCTGCATGGCGCGTTCGCCGGTTTTTGAATTAAGCCAGCGGAAAATCTCGGCGATGGTACCGGCCTCTATGCCGAGGATGCGGCCGGACCAGTCGTTGATGATGTCGTGCAGATCTTCGAGGTCGAACTCACCAAGTCCGACGGCGTCGGGGTCGAGCACAACATTGGCCCAGACCGTACCGGCCAGGATTCGATAGACGTCCTTGTCGATGAATCGATCGGTCACGGTGCTTCGCTCCGTGATGTCCTCGAGTACCGGCCGAAACTGCTCAAGCAGGTCTTCGTTGACCGGTCTGTCGCTCACGTGCCTCTCGTTCGCATGCTTTTCGTTCACTGGCCCTGCCTGATGGACTTGATTTCACCCAATGTGGCAGTGAGTCGTTCAAGCCGTTCTGCAAGCTGTTGCAGCAGGGCCGAGTCCCCGGCTTCGGGCGGCTTGAGGCTACTATGACAAGCTCGCAACTGTCGTTCGCTGTCACGTTCTTCGGCAATGAACCTGCCCAGCAGCGCGCCGGTCAGCGGATCGATCGTTGAATCCTTGAAC
>CAMDVY010000043.1 GCA_945878745.1 Klebsiella pneumoniae
AGCCCAGATGCCAGGCGGATCCCGTGAGCTGGTACACCAGCCACCCTTGCGCAAGAAGCGTCAGTTGCGAGCCACCGACAGACGCGAAGGAGGCCAGCCAATAGCGGCGATACAGGGGAAACCCCAACGCCGGAAATCGGGTGGCCAGAAAATTGTTCATACTGCCGGGTATAGTAAGACGAACTCACGGACCGGTGTCTGCATGACTCGGTGTTTTCTGCTCTTCCTTTGTCTATTGGTTGGTCAGGTTGTGGCCCAGGCGCCGATTGTCGTGGTGATCTCCATGGATGGCGTGCGACATGACTATCCCGCCCGCGATGGACTTCCAGCATTTGCACGGCTGTTGAAAGAAGGGGCACATGCCTCTCGGCTGACACCGGTCTACCCGTCGAATACTTTTCCCGGACACGTTTCGATGGCCACCGGCACTTACCCCGACGTGCATGGCATCATCGATAACAGCTTCGTTGATGCGAAGCGCGGCCGTTATTCGATGTCAGGCGATGCAAGCTGGCTATTGGCGGAGCCTTTGTGGATAGCGAGTACTCGCCAAGGCATCACGACTGCGACGTATTTCTGGGTCGGCTCGGAAACAGATTGGCAGGGTCAGAAGCCGCATTATCGCATGGCGCCTTTTGATGGCAGACGTTCGGAGTCGGAGAAGGTGAGGCAGATCCTGGAGTGGCTTGCGTTGCCCGAAGCATCGAGACCTCGCCTCATCATGAGCTACTTTGCCGGCACGGATCATGTCGCCCATCGGTTCGGACCAGACAGCACAAACGTGCAAGACCAGTTGATCACCCAGGATGCAGCCCTGGGCGCGTTGCTGGATGGCATCGACAAGCTTGGTCTTTGGCCGGCCTTGACCTTGATCCTGGTCAGCGATCACGGGATGACCCCGATGGGCGCTTACATCGATCTGCGCGGTACTCTCGATTCCGCGGGGATCAAGGCCGAGGTCACTGGGTCGACCGTTGCCCATGTGCATCTCGAGGATTTTGCCCAACTTGCTGCTGCCCGCGCGGCCCTGACCTCGCTGAAAAACGTTGAGGTGCGAAGCGGCGAAGAATCCAAGACGCTTCGCATTGCGCCGATTTCACGGATGGGTGATCTCGTTGTCATGACCCAACCCCCTTTCACGTTTTCGAGTGCAGCCGGCGTCGAGGGCGTAGCAGAGGACGTGTTGAGCTTCTTCGGCTGGGATTTTGGTGGCCATGGTTATGCCCCTGAACATCCGGATATGGGCGCTATTTTCATGGCCAAGGGTCGAGGCGTCGCAGCCGGGCGATCTCTGGATGTCGTGCATCAGATCGATGTGGCGCCAACCGTCGCGGCACTCCTCAAAATCGAAGCACCCGCGCAATCCGAGGGTCGGGTCATTGAGCTGCAGTAGGCCCCCCACATCACGCAACAATCTGTTGCCGCCGCACATGCCAAAGCCGCGTCGTGAATATCAGCAACAACGTCACGACAAGCATGCCGATCACCGGCACCCACACCGCATTGCGCGGTCCGAAGGCATCGACACAGGCGCCTAGCACCGCACTGCCGATTGGCATGCCACCCATCATCCCAAGAGAAAACACTGAAAGCAGCCGTGCCCGATGGCTTTCAGGGGCGGCCTCCTGAACGATGGAGCGTGACATCGTCATGCCCATCCCGCCGCACACCCCCCATAGATAGATGACGAAGTAGAAGAGTGGTTGCGACAGCTCCTGGGTGAGTATGCTGAGCATCGACAGGCTGATCAGGCTGCCGATCAACAACGCCCGACCTGAATTTTCGATGCCACCGCGCCGCATGAGCCAGAAGATCGTCGTGGAGCTGCCGAGCATGTTGGCAGCAAAAGCCATGGCGATTTCCTGTGAGCTGCCGCCGTAGATGTCCCGAATCATGAGCGGCAGCACAACGATGTAGCTCCCGGCAAAAAACAAACCCGTCGAAAATGCCTGGATGACTGCCGGTCTTATCGTCTCTGAATGCCATGCCATGCGCAGACCTTCGGCGATGTCACGCAGTGGATGCTGCCGGGGGGCCTTGTTCACGGTTGGCTCGGCGAGGGGAATCTTCCGGGTGGCCAGGAGCGCGCAGAACATCGCGGTGCTCTGCAACACCAGCACGATGGTGATGCCCATGCTTGACGCCATCGCGCCTATCGCAAAACCGACGATCTGGATCGAGAACTGCACGCCGATAACAAGAATCACCACGCGCTGGATTTCCTTGCCGGCGATGCGATTGAGCAGTGCATCGCGGGCAGGTTGCGCAAACGCGCCCAGCGTCCCACCGAACACTGCCCAGCCGATCAACACGCCATAAGAGAGCATGCCTTGCCAATCCAGCATGGCGATGACCAGTGGCGGCAACAACATGACGGACTGAAGGACCAGCAGCAGCTTGCGTTGATCCAGGCGATCACCCAGCACACCGCCCCACAGCAGCAACAGCAACATGGGGATCTGACCGGACATCTGTGCGAGGCCAACCCGGGTTGGCGACTCATCCAGATATACAGCAACCAGGTACGGGAAAAGTACCATCTGAATGCCGCCGGGTATGAGGAACAATGCCGAGCTGGTGAGGTACCAGCGCAGACCGGCAGTCATCGAACCACCTGAAGTTGATAGTGCACAATGTCGGGATGTTGACGCATCGCGGCGTGATCTACCAGACAAGCTATCGCATCGAGCAGGGAAAGCCGGTGGTGCAGGCCTATGGGCGCCTGGAATCGGGCGATTCCTTTCTCTTGCGCGACTCGCGGGAAGTCCCGCACTTCTATATCCGCGCCGCGGATATCGCGAAAGCAGCGTATGTCGTCAAGGCGTTGCCCACAGGCTGGACCGACATGTCCGGACAGTCGATGGCCAGGGTCGAAACCACGACACCACCTGACGTCCCGGGAATTCGCGATCGGCTGTCCGCCATGGGCATCGAAACATTCGAGGCTGACCTGCGCTTCGCCATGCGCTATCTCATAGATCGCAGCATTCGCGCCGGGGTGGCGATCGAAGGTACTCCGCGAACCGGTGAGGGTGTTGCCCTGGTGTTCGATGATGCGAAGGTGACGCCTTCAGACGCACGCATCACGCCGCGCGTCCTGGCCTTTGATATCGAGACATCTCCCAGGGCCGATCGTCTGCTTGCCATCTCGATTTACGGCCTTGGCGCCGACGAGGTCGCGATCGTTGATGGCACTGGTCGGGCGATGCCGGAGCGGGCGATCAGCATGAAGGATGAACGGGCGGCGCTGCTGTGGTTCGCGGAGCGACTGCGGCAACTCGACGTCGACATCATCACCGGCTGGAATGTCATCGACTTCGATCTCGCAACGCTCGCCCGTATCAGCGAACGCCTGGCGATGCCCTTCATGCTTGGCCGCGACCGTGGCGGCGTGCGCATTCGTGCGGCAGAAGGTTACTTCGGCAGTGGCAACGCAACGATCAACGGTCGCGTCGTGCTTGATGGGATCGATCTGCTGCGTGGCGCATTTGTGCGAATGAGTGATTACTCGCTCGATGCAGTGGCGCGCGAGGTGCTGGGTGAAGGCAAGGCGATGCACGGCGATGTCAAAGATCGTGTGGCCGAGATTCTGCACAACTATCGCCATGATCTGCCCGCATTCGCGCTGTACGCCCGCACCGATGCGCGCCTGGCGCTGGCCATCGTTGAAAAGCTGGACCTCATTGAGTTGGCCTTCGCGCGTTCGCGGCTCACCGGGATGATGCCGGATCGTGTCGCCGCCAGTATCGCGTCGTTCGATGCGGTGTATCTGGAGGCGCTGCATCGTCGACACATCGTCGCGCCCTCGGTGCGATTTGATGATTCCCGCGTCCACGCCGCGCAAGCAGGCGGACAGGTGTTTGAACCCGTCACCGGCATGCATGAGCTGGTGTGGGTCTTTGATTACAAAAGCCTCTACCCGAGCATCATGCGAACCTGGGGCATCGACCCGCTGCAGTTTGTGCGAGCAGAAGGGCTGCCAGATGATCGCGTGACGCGGCTTGTTTCTGGTGCACGGTTCGCACCGGCGAATGGCGATGAACCCGCGATATTGCCCACGTTGCTGGATGGCCTGTTTGCCGCGAGAGAACGGGCCAAGAAGAACAAGGACGGCATCGCATCACAGGCCATCAAGATTCTGATGAACAGTTTCTATGGCGTCCTGGGCACACCCGCATGCCGCTTCTATAACCCGGCGATTGCCAATGCGATCACCGGACAAGGCCGTTACCTGTTGGGTTGGTCGAAACAGTGGTTCGAACGTCGAGGGTACCGTGTGCTCTACGGCGATACCGACAGCGTGTTCGTGCAAGCCGGGCTTGATGATCCGACTGCCGCACATGCCATCGGCTTGTCATTGGTCAAGGAAATCAACGTTGATCTGGCGGCACATGTGCAGGCCATATCGGGCCTCGACAGCAAACTCGAACTTGAATACGAAAAGCTGTATGCCAAGCTCTTTCTTGCCTCGGTTCGCCATGGAACCAGCGGTGCGCGCAAACGTTATGCAGGTGTGCTCGTCGGGGAAACGACGCCGGAATTTGTTGGAATGGAAGTAGTGCGTCGTGACTGGACGGAGCTCGCCAAGCAGGTTCAACGCGAACTCTATCAACGGCTGTTCACAGAGCAACCTGTGGTGGAGTATCTGCATAATCTGGTGGACGCAGTGCGACGCGGCGAATGCAACGATCTGCTGGTCTATCGCAAAGGCCTGCGAAAAGACATGCGCGAATACACCACCAGCACACCTCCTCACGTTGCTGCGGCACGTAAATCAAAGTCCAAACCCGGCAATATCATCGCCTATGTCATGACTCAGGCTGGACCCGAACCCATGGATGGCATCACGGCACCGTACGATCTCGAGCATTACATCGAAAAACAGGTGCGCCCGGTGGCAGAACCAGTGCTCGCGGCGCTGGGACTCGACTTCGCTCAAGTGGTAGGTGATGACCGTCAGCTGGGTCTTTTCTAGATCCTGCTCTTCGCACTACCGCGTGGTTTGGAGGGCTTGGGTTTGGCGTCCTTCTCGACCCACTCCAGCGACATCGCATACTTGCGAACGGCTTCCAGCGACATCATTCGATATTGATGATCAGTTTTGAGCAGCTGGTGTGAGGGCTGGTGCGATCGCTGGTGCGATCGCTGGTGTGAGGTGCGTCAGGACACATAGCCATCCTTCGACTCCTTGCTGGTAAACATCCGTGATCCATTCATCAGCGCTGATTCGCTTACCGTTGAAGCTCCCGGTGTTTTTGCCACGACTGGTGACGATGGCGGTCGGCCCATACACGGCAACCCGGGCGATCTCCTTGGTCATCGAGTCGTGCGAGAGAATTCCACCGCTGATCAGGGCGAGGATCGTATCGCGGCTGACCGGGCCGCTCTCGGGAGTGACCAGAACCCAGTCTTCGGTGGTACATGCCTTGATGGCCGAAACGTCGTTGGCGATCATCGCCTGATTGAACAACTCTTCCAGTTTTTCGAATCTGGAATATTCTGTGGGGGTTGGGTCCATGGCTGACGCGCTCTTACAGGTTGACGCGAGCGTAGCTGCCAGCAGAACGCCTGGTCTTGAACAAAACCGTCAAGGCACTCGCACCGGCAATGCTGCAGGTCGCCAGACACCACATCGGCAGGGTCGACCACAACAGCAGTACCGCTGCCACGACTATCCCGACCAGTCGAGCCAGTTCCAGAGGCGGTGCGTAGTCCCGGCCTTCCAGCATTGCACCTTGTGTGTAGTAACCGAACGCGATCAAAGCGGCGAGTGAGTACACCCATAACCGACTCAGATCGCCTTCAAAGCCAACCAGAACAAAGGTCGCGATGACCAATAACCAGAAGTGGGTGAATGTATAGCGCTTGGTGAAGGCCGTGATCTGCGGGTCGAACTTCGGCGCGAGCCAGTCATGTGTTGTCTGATCCGTGCCAGCGGGTTTGAACCCTGGCCCCTTGAACCAGAGGGTGATCTTGTCGCTCCAACGGGTGGCATTCATGGTGTCCCTGAAGCCCTGCACGTAAACATGCAGATTTGCCCACAGAGGGTTGAAACTGTTCAGTTGCTCAGTCACCCCATACACACAGGGCTCGCTTTCGCGTTCATCCTCGAATGTTCCAAACAGGCGATCCCACAGCACGAACACACCGCCGTAGTTTCGATCGATGTAACAGGGGTTTTTCGCGTGATGCACACGATGATTGGATGGTGTCACGAAGATGCGGTCGATGACGCCCAATCGCCGTACATGCTCGGTATGCACCCAGAATTGATAGATGAGATTGAGGCTGCCGACGGCAATCAGCATTGAAGTGGGAAAGCCGATCAGATACAGCGGCGCGTAGAAGATGCCACCGAGGAACCCCGTGCTGGTCTGCCGCAACGCGGTTGAGAGGTTGTACTCCTCGCTCTGGTGATGCGCGGAATGCGCCGCCCACAGAATTCGCCATTCGTGGCCGAAGCGATGCAGGAAGTAGTAACACAGATCGTAAAGCACAAACGCTGCCACCCAGGCCAGTGGGCTTTGCATCGAGATGGCCAGCAAGGTGTGACCATCGAGGATCCACTCGAACAGGAAACCGAAAACCCCAAGCCGGACAACGCCCATCAATCGCGATAGCGTGCCCATCGACAGACTCGCCAGCGTGTCATTGAGACGGTATTGAAACCTCCCGGTCACCTTTGAATAGACAAACTCGACCAAGATGGCGAGGATGAAAAACGGGATGGCATAGGGAATAAAGTTCATGGCGGCTTACGTATGAGCGTGTTGGCACGCGCCTTCATGTGGATCATGGTGGCCTATCTTGCAGCGCTTGCGCTTGCGGTGCCAACGGTCCACTGGGCGGTCGCCCAGGGATATTCATCCACCTGGTCAGCCGCGATTGCGGATGTGGTCGCCACCATCGTCATCTATGGCTTCAGTCTTGCCTTCCGGAACGCGAGTTTCTATGACGCCTACTGGAGCGTGATTCCGCCGTTTCTGGCCGGTTATCTGATGTGGGCAGCGGGTGGCGTGGATGTGCGAGGCGGTATTGCGCTGGCGATTGTCCTGTACTGGGCCATTCGTCTGACGGCAAACTGGGCCCGAGGCTGGACCGGTCTGGAACATGAAGACTGGCGCTATATCAATCTGCGTGCGCAGACCGGCGTGTTCTATCAGCCCGTCAATTTTTTGGGTATTCACCTGTTCCCAACGGTACTCGTCTACTTCGGTTGCCTGCCATTCTGGGCGATTGGCGCAAGTGACGCGCCACTGTCCTGGATCGACGGCCTCGCAACGCTGCTGGGTGTCGCGGCAGTCTCGCTCGAGTGGAAAGCCGACGAAGAACTGCGTGCGTTTCGCAGGGTTTCGTCCGGTAGCGGACGGGTGCTGGATACCGGCGTGTGGGCCTGGTGCCGCCACCCCAATTATCTCGGTGAGATTTGTTTCTGGGCTTCGATCGCCCTGTTTGGTTATGCCGCGACTGGCAAGCCCTGGGTGTTCATCGGCTTTGGTATGATGGTGGTGTTGTTTGTGGGTATCAGCATTCCCATGCTCGAAAAGAAACAGAACGAAGCCAAACCGGCGTATGCGGATTACGTGCGTTCAACGGCCATGTTGCTGCCGAGGTTCTGGAAGTGAAGGCAATGCGCTGGTTCGCCGCGTGTGCGCTCCTGTCATGGACGGCGTTAGTACAAGCAAATTGTCCGCTGGTGATTGCTCATCGAGGCGCCAGCGGCGAGCGACCAGAGCACACCCTTGCAGCCTATCAACTGGCCATGGAACAGGGCGCTGATTTCATTGAAGCCGACCTTGTACCAACCCGGGATGGTGTCTTGATCGCGCGCCACGAAAATGCGCTGGCACTCGTGGCGCTGCAACCCGACGGCGCCATCACGCGGGTCAATGGCGCGCCTGTGGTTACCGAGGCCACAACCAATGTCGCAACGAAACCAGCGTTTGCCGACCGTCTGACTATCAAGGTGATCGACGGGCGGCCCCTGGGTGGCTGGTTCAGCGAAGACTTCACCCTTGCCGAGATCAAGACCCTGCGCGCGCGTGAGCGCATGCCAGCAGTGCGGCCGGCGAACACGGCTTTCGATGACCAATTCGAGATCCCGACGTTTGCAGAGGTGCTCGCGCTCGCAAGCTCAGGCTCGGTGGGTGTTTACCCGGAGCTCAAGCACTACACCTATTTCATGAGCGAAGCGGTATCGACATCTGGCCAACCCGTTCGTCACGACACCGTGCTGCTGTTGATCCGCGATCTGCTGGCCGCAGATTTTGAAGCGCCTGACCGCCTCTTTATTCAGTCGTTCGAAGTTGAGCCCCTGCTGCGACTGCGAGCGCTGGCTGAATCCGGTGAAGCGCCCCGCTGGCCGCTGGTTCAGCTGACTGGCCTGCCTGATGGTGTCCCTTATGATCTAGCGGCGCGAGGCAGAGCCGGTACGTTGGATGGTTTGTCACCGTTGTTCGCAGTATTCGGAGGCACACCACGTGTCATGACGTATGGCGAACTGTTGGCAGAACCTGCGAAGCTCAGTAAGAGTCATGCAGATGCTGTGGGGCCGGCGTACCAGGCATTGCTCGCCAACCCCGCGCTCGGGCCACTTCTGCAACGATCCGGCCTCGCCGTTCATGCCTACACGCTTCGACAGGAGAAGCCCTTCCTCCCCGATCACATGTCGCTGTCGGCGTTATACGCCGAACTGATCAAACTCGGTGTGACCGGCGTGTTTACCGACAATGTGCCGCAAGTGCGAGAGATTAGAGCCGGTTGCGGCCAGAATTGAACGATCAGCCAAAACAAGACAAGTTCAGGAGTCACGATTGTGTCAGTGAAGTTCAGTTTCAGCGCCGAAGATGAACAGTTCCGCGAGGAGGTCCGATCCTTTCTCGCATCGGCGCTGACCAAAGACCTGACGGACGCCAATCGACAGAACTCCGGCATGTTTGTCGATCGCACGACGGCCCAGAAGTGGCAGGAAAAACTGAATGCAAAAGGTTGGGGCGCCGTGCACTGGCCGAGAGAATACGGAGGCACGGGCTGGTCGCAGACACAGTTGTACATCTGGCGGGATGAATGCGCGCGCGCCGGCACGCCCAGCGTTCTCAACCAGGGAGCGTCGCTGCTCGCACCGGCTTTGTTTGCATATGCCAGTGAAGAACAGAAAGCGTATTACCTGCCGCGCATTCTCAGTGGCGAGCATTATTGGTGCCAGGGTTACTCCGAGCCGGGCTCAGGCTCCGATCTTGCCAGCCTGAAAACACGGGCCATTCGTGATGGCGATGAATATGTCGTCAATGGCACGAAGATCTGGACGACACACGCGCAATACGCCGATCACATCTTCTGCCTGGTGCGAACCTCAACCGACGGCAAACCCCAGCAAGGCATTACGTTCCTGCTGATGCACATGGATCTGCCCGGCATTCGTGTCAAACCGATCATCACCCTGGCTGGCGATCACGAGGTCAACCAGGTCTTTTTCGACAACGTGCGTGTGCCTGTTGCGAATCGTGTAGGTGCCGAGAACCAGGGCTGGACCGTCGCCAAACATCTGCTTGAGTATGAGCGTGGCAGTGGTGGTGTTTCTGCGGGGCTCAAGATCGCGCTAGACGAACTCAAGCGTATTGCCGCCTGGTCCGTGAGTGGAGCCCCATCGCTGCTTGAAGATCCAGCCTTCGTGCGACGGCTGCGCGCTTTGGAAATCCAGTTCGATGCCCTCGAATTCATGGAGGTATCCAATCTCGCGCGCATGTTGTCTGGCCAACATCCGGGCTCAGGCGCGTCATCGTTATTCAAGATAACGTCGGTAGACGTTCAGCAGAGCATCAATACCCTCAGACTTGAAGCCGTGTCGCACTACGGCCTGCCTGATCACACGATGGTTTCGTTGAATGGTCACCCCGGCCCGCGCATCGGTCCGGATCACGCGGAAACCGTGGCCGCGGATTACCTCACCAGCCGCGCTGCGTCGATCTATGGCGGATCACATCAGGTACAGCGCAACATCATTGCCAAGGTGGTACTCGGGCTCTGAATCAGCGCTCGAGTCAGTTGGCGAAACCCTGATCGATGCGTCGCACGGCAGACATGCGTGACCACAAGAACAGCGTGATCACCAGAAGGATGATGCCACTCGCTTCGAGCCCGGTCTGCACACCGTAGTGTTCGGCGATCCAGCTCACCGGCAACAGGCCAATGGGCATCAGGCCGTGTGACATCAGATCAATACTCATCACTCGGCCCCGCATGGTCTGATCAACCTGCAACTGGACCAGACTGCGGTTCATCGACATGTTCACCGCGCTGGTGAACCCCAGCGCTGAGATCCAGATCATCGACCAGAACAACGTGGAGGTCGCTGCAAAGGCCATCAAACTGACCGCCCACCCCGCCTCGCTGAGGAACAGCCAGAACCCCTTGTGGCGGATATGCCCGAGCCTTGCGAGCAGCAGCGAGCCAACGATTGCGCCAGCACCCATGCCGGTCATCAGCTTCCCGAGAATTTCTGGTCCACCTTTGAGAATGTCGACGTTGAATGCAGGCAGCAGGCTGTTGATCGTCAACCCAAACAGGAACGGCATGATTGATAACACGATAAGGCCACCAACAATGGGTGATCCAATTACATACTTGAGCGCGTTCTGTGCATCCTTAAGTGGTGTAGCTGTCGCCAGCGGCGAGGGCTTTCCTTCGTGTCGAATGCCAAACACGGTAAAGGCGGCGATGAAGTAGAGAACGGAAAGCACGACGTACACCATGGCTACGCCGAACTCCGAGGTGGTATCTCCGCCTGCCATCAGCGCGATCATGTAGCCCGCAAGCGCCGGCCCAAGGATGCGAGCAAGATTCCACGCCGCGGTGTTGAACGCCATCGCGTTGAACATCAGCTTCTCGCCCACCAGTTCAGGGATGAAGGCCGTGCGTGCGGGAATCGACAGTGCCAGCAGCGTTCCGTTGATGAAGCCCACCCAGAGAAAGTCGAAGAAGGTAACGTGACCCGCCAGGACGATAGCGGCCATGAACAACGTACTCACGCCGTTGAGCAACTGGCACCAGAACAGCACCGGCTTTTTGGAAACGCGATCAGCAATCACACCACCCAATAAAGAAAACAGAACCTGAGGCAGCATGAACGCCAGGGTGACCCACGCCAGGTTCATGGCCGAGACCGTCATCTCGTAAACCAGCCAGCCTTGTGCCACCAGCTGCATGTTCAACGAGAAGGCCGAGCCGACCATGCCGATCCAGAGGAACAGATAGTCTCGATTCTTCAGCGAGGCAAACGTCGAGGTATCAGTCATCCGCGCCGCCCGGTGAGCGGCGAAGGCGTTTGAGCACAGCTTCTTTCTTCTTGGTATCCAGGCGCTTGCGCACCGAAGACACGGTTGGACGGGTTGGCACCCGTCGACGCGGCACATGCCGAGCCTGAACGATCAACTCGCACAGTCGCTGCACGGCCAGTTCACGGTTCTGAAGCTGGGACCGTGACTCATCGACAAAAAAAACGATTCGGCCGTCTGTGGTCGCTTTTTGACCGGCGAGCGACAGCAGACGGCGCTGCACCGGGCCGGTTTCGCCCAGTAGTGCGACGTCGACGTGCATTTGCACGGCGGTGGACACCTTGTTGACGTTCTGGCCGCCCGGCCCGCGGGAGCGAACGAACTGAAACGACAGTGCCGCCTCTGGAATATCGTTGGGATGCATGATGGTTGAGGCAATAATAGCCGCTTGCGCACTCAGCAGCAGAGGAACTCGTGAACAGATTGCACCGTCGATGGTTATTGACCTGGATTGCC
>CAMDVY010000044.1 GCA_945878745.1 Klebsiella pneumoniae
TCTCGCGGCGGTGTAAAGAATTTGCACAGCGACGGCGTTGCAGGTGGATAGGCCCTGGTTGTAGGAGCGGTCTCCCGACCGCGATGTTCGGGATCATCAAAGATCGCGATCAGGAGGTCGCCCGATCACACCAATCACCACGCCGGTCAGGACACCACCGACTAGCCCGCACTATTCATGAATGACCTACTGCGGACGCCGATAGCCGCGAAAACACAGGGCGTGCTCCCTCCGCGTGCTCGACGTGCTGTCAAGCACGCCTGCGCGCGCTCCTGTCCGCGCCACCCTGCGTTTTCACTACTCTCGACGCCCTCGCTACGATCATTCATGAATAGTGCGGGCTGGCGCGGCATAATCCGGGCGACACTTCACTCTTGGGGCATTTGCGATGCGTACATTCACCGATCGGGTCGCCGTCGTTACGGGTGGCGCCAGCGGCATTGGTCTTGGCATGTGCCGCGCCTTCGCAGCGCGGGGCATGAAGCTCGTCATCGCCGATCTGGATCAGGCGGCGCTCACGGCTGCCGTGGCCGAATTTGAAAGCAAGGGAACGCCGGCGATTGGCGAGATTTGTGATGTTTCCCGGCTCGATGCGGTGCAGGCGCTCGCTGATCGAACCATGGCGACCTACGGCGCCGTACATGTCCTGTGCAACAACGCAGGCGTCGGCATTCCCACGTCGGCGCGAACGATGAAACTCGAGGACTGGAAGTGGATCATCGATGTTGACCTCTGGGGTCCGATTTATGGCGTCAAGGTCTTTGGGCCGCTGATCGAGGCGCAGGATGAAGGACACATCAACACCACGTCGTCCATGGCCGGGCTCATCGCGGCACAGATGATGGGTGCCTATAACGTCGCCAAGCATGGCGTAGTTGCGTTGATGGCGTCGCTTGAGCGCGAGCTGCGGGCAAAGGATAGCCGCACGCATGCCTCGGTGCTGTGCCCCGGCCCCATCAATACCAACATCAGCCGTCACTCAGTGCAGTATCGTCCCGGTGGCGCCAAGCCCAAGGCAGATGGTGAAAGCGCGGGCAAGCTGGCCGGCAACATCCAGGCTGCGCTCGAGCAGGGTATGCATCCGGACGAGGTGGGTGAACTTGTTGCCACCGCGATAGCCGAGCGCAAGTTCTGGATCCTCACACATCCACGGTGGGCCAAGGGTGTGCAGAACCAGCTCGATGCACTGCGTGAGGATCAGACCCTGACACGCGCCTGACGATTCGAAAACGGGGCAGCGAGCAGCAGTTGTTGCGTCCACGCTGAACACGAAGGAAAGGAGCTCATTTGCCTTACCAATCCGGTTTCCGTCCAGGGCTCTTCACGGGCCAGACCATCTTCATCCCTGGTGGTGGTGGAGGGATTGGACGATGCATAGCGCACGAATTGACCAGCCTCGGGGCCGCAGTCGTACTGGCCGGTCGAACCATGGAAAAACTGGAGCGCACACGCAGCGAGATTACCGAAGACGGTGGTGCGGTCCTTGGCTGTTATACGGCAGAACTGCGTGATGAGTCGGCGGTCGTCGCACTGGTTCAAGACATCATCCAGCGCCACGGCCCCGTGCATGGGCTCGTCAACGCGGCAGGCGGGCAATTCCCCGCCAAGCTTGAGGACTTGAGCCTGAACGGCTGGAATGCGGTGCTGAACAATAATCTCACCAGCTATTTCCTCGTGGCCCGCGAGATATACAGGCAATGCATGCGTGAACGAGGTGGCAACATCGTCAACATCGGCGCCAACTATCTCAATGGAATGCCTGGCATGGGACACAACGGTGCGGCGCGGGCCGGGCTGTCGAACTTCACGTTCACTGCCGCCAGTGAATGGGGGCGCAATGGCGTACGGGTGAACTGCGTCATTCCCGGTTTTATTGCCACCACGGGTCTGGATCGTTATCCGGAACAGGATTGGCCTGCGTTGATCGGTGTGAATCGAGAGGTACCACTTGGCCGACATGGTACCGCCGCCGAGATCTCGGCCATGGCTGTCTTTCTGTTATCCAATATGGCGTCCTATATCACTGGCGCTGACTTTCGTGCGGACGGTGGATTCAACAACGGCGCCAGCAGTTTTGTCTTCAAGCCGGGTGAAGCACGCAACGTGAAAACCTTCAATGGGTTTCACCGGGATGAAAAACCGAAGATCCTGCGCTGATTCAATCGCGATCTGGTTCAAACCCGATCTGGATCAAACCCGATAGATACGCGCTGCCGTGCCGTAAAACATCGCGTCCTTTTCGGCTTCCGTAAATCCGGCGGCAATTTTCTTGAGCCCGTTCCATAGCACCGCGTAACTGATCGAGAGTTTGTCCACCGGGAAATTGCTCTCGAACATGCATCGCTCTGGTCCGAAGCACTCGATGGTGTGCAGGTAGTAGTCTCGCTGCGCCTGCACGAATTCGTCAGAGGACGCGGGCGTGGCGCGTTGATCCCAACCGAATCCATTGTCGGGCATGGCCATGCCGCCGAGTTTTGCCACCACATTCGGGCACTTTGCGATCTCCGACATGTCGGCCTTCCACTGACGAAAGATTTCTTCTCGGCGGTTTGCGTAAGCGCCGGCACCAAGCGGTGTACCGAAGTGATCCAGGATCATCGTTGTTTCTGGCACCGCGCGCGCCAGTGCCAGGAAGTCCCGGTTCTGGTGATAGAAATGCCATGTATCGTAGGTGTATCCCAATTCGCCTAGCTGTCTTACACCTGTGCGAAATTCCGGTTTGGCGTAGAGACCTGGACCTCGCGTGCCGCCATTGCCGAGTGTGCCGGTCGTGTCGTGTGGACCCGCATGTCGAATACCGCGGAACAGTCCTTGGCCAGCCTGTTCATGGGCAGCAAGGGCCTCGGCGATGTCGTCCCTGGTCTCGGTCAGATTGACGTGGCTGACGATACCGGCGATACGCGTCTTGCCAGTTGCCCGAGCGCTGGCCTGAGCGTTGGCAGTGACGTACTCGGTTTCGCCCACTGGCTTGAGATGCGCCGGTCCATCCGGGCGATAACTGGCCCCGCAGTCGATGAACACCGTCTTTTCGATGTTGTGGCCAGACTGCGTGTCTGACCAGAGATCGTCGAGTGTGTAGATTCCCCAGCGCGTACTCGTTGGCCACAGGTGATGATGTGGATCGATGATTCGACGAGCCGGTTCGAGAATGGGCTCCTTCACGAGTGCGCGCCAGGCATCGGTACCAGGTGTTGTCATGCAGTGCTTCTCTGTGGGAGGTTTCGGGAATCAGGCAGTTGCAGTCAGCGGGTCCTGCTGCAGTTCGATGGTATTGCCGGCCGGATCGGCGATCCAGACGATGTGACCCACATCCCCGGTCATTTCGCGCATCTCGATGCCGGCTTCTTTGATTTCGCTGATGGCGTTCGCCAGGTTGTCGACAAACCAGGAAACGTGTGTGTTCACCGGTTCGCGCAGTTCACCCTTCTTCTCGGCGCCGATGATGTGCATCTGTACACCGGCCTGTTCGAGCCAGAAGCCCTTGTCGGAGCCCATCATCGTAGGCCGGCCGGGAAACGTGATGGGTACTTCAGGCAGACCCAGCAGCTTGGTGTAAAAAGCCCGTGCTTCGGCGCCTACCCCGGCAACGTTATAGGCCACGTGGTTCATTCGAGTGATTTTCATGATTCTCCGCTCCGAGTCAGTTGATGTCGTCAAGCTTACTCCGGATTTCAGGCGCCGTAGAATCCGAGAACGGCAGCACGATTTGCACGATCCTGCCCTGACTCAATTGAAATCCCCGCCATGCTGTGGATACTCCAACCGGGGAAGAGAATACGACCAGGACCCGATCACCTGGATCCAGGACTGAAGTAGAAGATATGCGATTCGAGCGACGTCTGAACATCGTGCGTGCTGTGGCAGTGCTGTCGCTGTCCTGGCTATCGATGGGCGCTGCGACCATTGAAAGAGCAGATGAAGAGAGCAGTGCCGTTTTCAGCGATGGAAGCCGCGCGCAAACTCGACGGGTATTCACCTACCACCAGGAAGACGGCGTACCGGTCTTCACCGACAAGGTCCCGCTTAATCAGAAGTACGAGGTCATGGAGTTCGCCTGTTACGCCTGTGACCCTCGATCTAGAGTCGATTGGCGGGCAACGGCGTTGCACACGGACAAATATGCGGACCTGATTGCTTCTGCAGCCAGGGATTACGATGTGGAAGCCTCGTTGATCCGGGCGATCATTCACGCCGAATCCGGCTTCAACCCCTATGCCCGCTCACACAAGGGAGCGACCGGACTCATGCAGTTGATGCCGGGCACTGCTGCCGATATGGGTGTCGTCGACATCAATGCGGTTGAGGACAACATCGAAGGGGGTGTGAAGTATCTGGCGATGTTGCTGGCGCAGTACAAGGGTGACGTCACGCTTGCAACTGCGGCCTATAACTCAGGGCCGGCCAACGTCGCCAAGTACGGTGGTGTTCCACCGTTCGAAGAAACGCAGACCTATGTCGAGCGAGTGAAAATTCTGCACGAGCGTTACAAGGCGGTGGGTTAGAGCCAGTCACTGACTGGCTTGCGGCCGTTCTATCCGGGAAGTCGAATCGTGGACAGCGGGCATGATATCAGGGCGGCGTTTCTCGAGCAGGCACGCACTTGCAAGGAACTGGGTTCGCCATTTACATCACGGGTATGCGAACTTCTGGCGGCTCGCTTGCAGACTGGTGATCCAGTCTCTGACCATCTGCTTCAGTGGCGCGCAACCCGGTCGTCCAGCCAGCCATTGATCGCCCTGCGGGTCACCGGCGCCTTGCATGGACTGGTACTGGAAGATCTGTGTCCACCTCTCGCCATCGTCTATCCTCCGGCTGAGGCTTCAGATGATGCGCTGTGGCGTGGTATCGCCGACGCTATCCGTGCACACGGGAGCTATATCCTTGATCGACTGACCGGCGCCCCTCAGACCAATGAGGTGCGACGCGCGGCCATTCTGTTGCCGGGATTTCTGACCGTGGGAGAACAAACGAGGCTGCCACTATCCCTCTCGGAGATTGGCGCGAGCGCCGGACTTAACCTGGTATGGGACCAGTTTGGCTACACACTCGGTGACCTGTCCTGGGGAGCGGATGCTTCGCCCGTGCAGCTGGCACCGGTTTGGCATGGCGCCGCGGTTGGGAACACTGCACTTGCGATCAAGGAACGAAGCGGTTGTGACTTGAACCCGATTGACGTTGATGTACGCGAGGATCGGCTGCGCCTGCTCTCATACATCTGGCCGGACCAGACCGATCGCTTTGAGCGCACCCGCGCAGCGATCGACCTCGTTCGACAAGCGGGTATTCGGGTGCATGCGGCTGATGTGCTCACCTGGTTGCCAACTCGCCTGAACCGGGATTGGACGGGGAGTGCCCATGTCATCTACCACACCATTGTCTGGCAGTACTTCCCTGAAGCTGTCCAGCGTGCAGCGGAGCAGATGATCCGACAAGCCGGTGAACGAGCATCGCCTTCTGCTCCGCTGGCATGGTTGCGGTTCGAGGCGGATGATGTAACTCCAGGCGCGGCGCTGACACTGACGTTGTGGCCGGGCGGCATCGAAAAACAGATCGCTCGAGCCGACTTTCATGGCCGCTGGATCGATTGGCAGGGCTGGTAACCAAACACACAACCACTGACTATCACGCGGGAGAATTATGGCCGTTACAGAACAATTGATGCGTCTCGAAGGTGACTGGATTGCCGTCAATCGGCTGTGGATGATGCCTGGTGACCCGCCGATCGAGTCAGAGTGTGTCGCAGTGGTCGCACTTGCAGCCAATCGCAAGTTCATGCACATCGCTTATTCGTGGGAGCACGATGGTCAGCAGGAAGGGTTGCTTCTGATAGGCAAGGCCGCGAAGACGGATGCAGTGACAGCGGCCTGGGTTGATTCGTGGCACAACGGTGACCGGTTGATGTCCTGCCAGGGAGAAGTGACGGAGGAAGGAGAGCTGTCAGCGCGCGGTTCGTACCCTGCTCCGTCCGGGCCGGACTGGGGTTGGCGCATTGTCATTCAAGCCGACGATGATCCGGACCACTGGACACTTGTCATGTACAACATCACGCCTGATGACGAAGAGCAACTGGCCGTCGAAGCGCGGTTTACGCGTGTCAGCCCAGATGACTGAGAAGATGACTGATCGCAAGGCGCTGCTGCGCCAGTACAAGGAAACTCGCCGCCCGGCGGGAATATTCGTGGTTCGGCACCGTCCGACTGGGCGGTCTTTTATCGGTCGGAGCGAGGACCTGCCAGCGATCCTCAATAGACATCGCGCGCAACTGAAAATGGGTTCGCACCCGGTAAAGGCACTGCAGGAAGACTGGAACGCGGATTCGGAAGAGTCGTTCGAGTTCGAGGCCCTGGACACCCTGTCGCCACCCGAATCCGATGCGACGTGGAAACCGGCAGACGATCTGCGCACGCTGGAATTGCTGTGGTTTGAAAAACTCAATGCCGAAGGCGTGCCCCTTTATACGGATCGACCGAAGAAGTAACGACGGTTGACCGTGAAACAGGCTCTGTAGTAGACCCGCAGAGCCATCCTGTCAGGCAAGCGAACCGACGATCGATTTCCGCTGACTCAGTTCGATCCAGTTGCCGTCCGGATCGCGCACGAATGAAATGTAGGCGACATCGCCGAGACGTCGTGGTGGAGAGCCTTCACGACCGCCGTTTGTTAGCACATGTGCGTGTGCCTTCACAACGTCGAAAATCTGCAGCGTCATGTATCGATAGCCCACACCCAGTTGAACGGGGTCCAGGGTCGCGTCTCCTTCTTCGAGCACGAGTCGGGTTTCCCCGCCCATGAATTCGGCCGGCTGAGGTTCAGGCAACCCCAGAGCCTGGCCATAAAAACGTCGGTGCGTGTCCAGATTCGACACGACCAGATGAATGCAGAGCGGCGGTGTCTCAGCTTGTTGGGGAATCATCGTCAGGGTGTTGCCATCAGGATCAAGGATGTTCCTGGGTGCTGTCACAAGGTTGGACGCCACGGTCAGACGACGAATCCCGGAGACCGGCGAAGGCGTGAGCACATCACGTACGTGATTGAGCTTGAAGACACTCCTGCCGATTGCGTGGCGATGCTGGTGAACGCCCTTGCCGACGGGCAGTAACTCGCTGAATGGAACGCCAACGGTGTTCTGCCAGAACGACAACATGGGTTCCAGCTGATTGGTGAAGAGACCGATGTCGATGGCAGGTTTGGCGAGGTCCATGGGCTTCATCCGGATTGGCACGGTGTTCAGCTTGCAGGATGCCGCACGGTTTGTCAGTTGAGACCAATAGCACTTGGAAGCCTCCTGGCCGAACCAGATTCATCACCCCTGATTGCACCTGTGATTGGTGCGCCCGTGATTGCTTCGCCCGTGATTGGTGCGTTGATGCGCAGGTCGAACCGTTTTCGCGCGCGTGCGCAGTGATGTCCCCGTCAAAACGATTCGCAACTGGCTTATGGCGGATGGCACGATGCCTGCACGCTCCCCGCTATTGGCAAATCAAGACCGGTCAACCGGGATCAATCGACGCGGGAGTGCAGCGAATGGCCGCAACTTATGGCGAGTGGAAGGCAGAGGCTCTGCTAGAGGATGCCAGGAGTGGTGCGGAGCAATGGAAGGCGCAGGAAGACAGTACCCACTACGACTACAGGATTATTCGCTATCGGCTCGACGAACTGGTGGCAGTTCGAGAGTGTGGAGACCTGTCGCGGTTGTTGTATTACCTGAACGAGGGTCTGCACGGCAACATGGGTGGGATGGGTTCGCCGCAA
Organism: Klebsiella pneumoniae; assembly: GCA_945878745.1. GTDB lineage: Bacteria > Pseudomonadota > Gammaproteobacteria > Pseudomonadales > Azotimanducaceae > SYFY01. The sequence continues at coordinate 7,753 of CAMDVY010000044.1, forward strand.
CTCTACACTCGGGCGAAATTTGGAACCAAGGATCTGATCATCCGTTATGTTGATGAGGTGGTCTTGGCACTCCGCCAGCTCGCTGATGCGTCTGATGATGAACTCTCGCGTAGTGAAAAGCGGGCTTACCTGGCGCGTGCGCAGGCATGTTTTGGTCGCTCGGCACTGATGCTCAGTGGTGCCGGATCGCTGGGCCCATTTCACCTTGGTGTTCTCAAGACCTTACTCGAGGAGGATCTTCTGCCTTCGGTCATATCCGGGGCAAGCGCCGGGTCGATGATGGCTGCGATCGTTGCCACGCGGTCGAGGCAAGACAGCATGACCATGCTCAGTGAATTGGGCGGGCACCCGGCGTTGTTTCAGACGGACCTGCCAAGCGGTCGACAGATCACAGAAGAAAGCCTCAGGAGACTGGTCGCGCAACTCATTCCGGATCTCACCTTCATCGAAGCGCAGGATGTCTCAGGCCTCCATCTCAATGTCTCGGTCGCACCCTCTAAATCGCAGCAGCGATCACGATTGCTCAATGCCATCACTGCACCCAATGCACTGGTTCGAGAAGCTGTCATCGCATCATGTGCGATTCCCGGAGTATTTCCTCCGGTGATGCTGATGGGCAGGGATGCACATGGAAAGTGTCAACCGTATGTTCCCTCACGCAGATGGGTCGATGGATCCATCTCTGGTGATCTTCCTGCTCAGCGATTGGCGCGGTTGTATGGCATCAATCACTTCATAACCAGTCAGACCAATCCGGTTGTGCTGTGGTCTCTGCAGGATCCTGGCAGCGAGAGTGATCTGTTCACTCGCCTGGCTCGCATCTATCAGGCGTCCACGCGAGAGTGGCTCCGAGCCATCTACCCGTATGCCATGGAAACCGCCACACGCACCTGCCCGCAGATAGCCAACCTCACGCAGATGTGGTTCAGCGTTCTGACGCAGGAATACACTGCCGACATCAACGTACTGCCCACGTCTCGCAGCATCAATTTTTCGAAGCTCGTGAGTACGTTGACACCGGCCGAAACCCTTGCCCTCGTTCAGGATGGTGAGCGATCGACCTGGCCCAAGGTAGAGATGATCCGTACCTGTACTCGAGTCAGCAGGACCATCGAAGCGTTGCTGGGAGATCTAGACCACCGACCCGAAACGAGTTGATTGGTTCAAACGGCGTGATTCAGCCGATGGCACGGTACTTGTATGCACGCATGAAATCGTGAAGAACCTTCCGCAACACGTGCCATTTGAATCATCATCCATAAGACATCCTGACAAGACCTGGCCAGCGGCTGGACGCGGTCGTTTGGTCTGCGAGTGCTGCCTGTGAGTGCAGATCTTGTTGCACTGATGGCGACCTTGTGTCTGGCAGGAGCCTTCGCCGGACTGACGGCTGGCTTGTTTGGCAATGGTGGCGGGTTTGTTGTTGTCCCCGTTCTGTTGTCCGTGTTTCCCTTGTTTGGCGAAACTCATAACCACCTGATCTACGTGGCAATAGGAACCTCCCTCGCGACGATTGTCGTGTCTTCAGCAAGGTCCGTGCAGGCCCATATGGCACGAGACGCCGTTGATTTCGATGTCCTTCGAACGTGGTCGATGTGGCTGGTGCTGGGCGTCACGCTGGGACTGGCGGTTGCCGCGAATACCGAAGGCAAACAGTTGGTGACCTTGTTTGCGGCGGGTGTCCTGGTTTATTCCATCTACTTTCTGTTCCCGGATCTGTTCACCAACCTCACGCGTCACTTCACCATGCCAACGGGCATAGCAAGAGCCAGCCTGGCTTCTGTCCTTGGTGGGTTCTCGGCGTTGCTGGGCATCGGCGGCGGCACGATCACGGTCATGACGATGACGTTGTGCAATCGGCCGATTCATCAGGCGGTGGCAACAGCGGCAGGGGTTGGATTCATCATCGGTCTGCCCGGCGCGATTGGGTTCATGATCCTCGGGTTGAATGAACCCAATCTGCCGATAGGTTCTGTCGGCTATGTGAATTTTCCCGCGCTGGCAGCGATCTGTTCGGTATCCCTGTTTACAGCCCCTGTCGGTGCACGCTGGGCACACAATCTCGATGGCCGGAATTTGAAACGCCTCTTCGGTGTGTACCTCGTCATCGTTTCGGCAGCGATGTTCTACAAAGCCCTTCAGGCATAACCACAAAGCAAGTCAGACAAGGATGAACAAGATGGCTAACACATTGAATCGTCGGATCTTCCTCGCCGGCTCTGCAGCGTTGGCGGGTACCGTTGCCGGATCGGGTGCGACCACAGTAATCGCAACCTCTAACCCGATAGCGCCCCAGACCAGCCTGATGTACGGCCCAAAGGTTGGCGTTGCCAAGCTGGATGCCAACGAAAATCCTTACGGGCCGAGTCCTGGTGCGTTGATCGCAATGAACGAAGCTGGCGCAAAAAGTGCGTACTACGTCGGTGAGTCGGTACGCAGGCTCAAGGCCATGATCGCCGAGCGCCATGGCCTGATGCCGGAGCACATCGGTCTGAGCGCAGGGTCGAGTGGCGTTTTGACCTATCTCGCTGTAGCTGCCTCGAAGAGCGGAAAAATACTGGGGCCGGATCTCTTCTGGGATACCACGGTTCAAGGTGCTGTCCGGCAAGGTGGTGAACTCAAACGACTGCCGAAGACCGCGGATCTGAACATCGATCTTGATGCGATGTATGCGGCAATCGACGACAGCATCTCGCTGGTCCATATCACCAATCCCAACAATCCGACTGGGCTGGTTCTCGATGCAAAGGCATTGACGGAGTTTTGCATAAAGGCTTCGAAGAAAGTGACCGTGTTGATCGATGAAGCCTACAACGAACTCACCGAAAGACCGGAGTTCAACTCCATGGTTCCGCTCATCAAGCAGGGGCATGATGTGGTTGTGGCGCGAACCTTCTCAAAGATCTATGGTTTGGCGGGCATGCGTGTGGGTTACATGATCGCGACACCGGAACGGGTGGAGTTGGCCAACCGTTTTGGGCTTGGCGACTACGCAATGAACCAGGCAGGTGTGGCTGCGGCCATCGCCAGTTATGACGATGAAACTTTCCTGTCTTATTCGAAATCAAAGATCATCGAAGCGCGGGACATGATCCTTACTGCAGTCAAGGCCAGTGGCTTGAGGTTCCTGCCTTCGGAGGCGAACTTTGTTTTCGTTGATCTGGCTGACAGAAATGCGGAAACGTTTCGCGCCCGGATGGCCAGTCGCAACGTGCTGATCCGTGGTGTCTACCGTGACTACACACAATGGTCGCGGGTCAGTATGGGGATGATCCCGGACGTGGAGAAATATGTTGCGGCTCTGCCGGTCGTTCTTGATGAGTTACCGGCGTAAAAAAAAGGGTGAACCTGGCGCCACCGTTGCATCCGCGATTGGGCTTGCCGCTCATGGCGATCACTGCTGCAACCAACAAGGCAGTGATCGGCGCGTTGAGTCACTCGATGATATCCTCGTTCATGTAACTGCGCGCCTGCTTCACGCACTCGCCCAACGGCAGGTCTGTATGCAGCAATAGCCAGCGTCCGGAAGGACGGTGCGCACGGGTTGCCCAATCCTGTACCAGGCTGCGAGCAAGCGCAGGTGCAGCCCCTGCATGACTTATCGTCTGGTCCAGGGATCTTATCTGGCTCGGTTTGGGTGCTCGGGATCGAAGTCGTTTATCCAATTCATCCAGATCCGCAATCTGACATTCGATGTACTTGAATCTGGCGCCGTGTTTGTGGGCGACTTCGATGCCGTGAGCCAGCAACTCAGGATACAGGCAGGGACTATCGACGATGACCGAAAAGCCCTGCTGCAGGAATACGTGCGTCAGCGACTTGATCACTGAATAGTAGCCCGCATTATTCATGAATTGTCTGCTGCGGACGCCGATAGCAGCGAAAACACTGGGCGTGCTCC
>CAMDVY010000045.1 GCA_945878745.1 Klebsiella pneumoniae
CTGGATCGAAAGTAGTGGCAGTGTCTGGTACCACCGTGACAGTTTTTGGGGGGAGTGTCGGGCGGCGGGGCGTTGGTTGAAGGGAGGCAACCAGGTCTTCCATTTCCTGTATGGCGAAAATCTCTATCGTTATCTAGGTACCGTGAAACACCTCTGGCGTCGCCAGAATGTGCTTGTAGCGACCTATCACACCCCGGCGTGGCGAATGCAAGAATTAGTGACGGAGCGGTCCCATCTCCAAAAACTGAACGCGATTGTCGTTATGTCGGAAGCACAACGGGGGTATTTCCAAACGCTGGCGCCTGCCGTACCGGTTTATTTCATCCCGCATGGAATCGATACGGACTACTTCCATCCCCTGGATAGGGAACAGCGTTTAAGAAGTGGTCGCATCAAACTCATCTGTGTTGGCGCGCACCTGCGGGACTTTGCGGTGTTTGCGGCGGTCGCCCGCAATATGCTGACGATCGACCCGGATATCGAGTTTCATCTGGTTTGCAGCGCCAAGAGTGCAGCTAGTGTCCCGGATCAGCCCAACATAAAAAAGTGGTCTGCGTTGAACGATGCCGATCTGCTGAATCTTTATCAGACCAGCACAGCCCTTTTGCTACCGTTGATCGATGCCACCGCGAATAATGCGTTGCTGGAAGGTATGGCCTGTGGGCTTCCGATTATTTCTACCGATCTTCCCGGTGTGCGTGATTACACGTCAATGGAAAGTTGTGTGCTCGCACCCAAGGGCGACGTAGAAGCCATGACCGAGCTCGTGAAATCGATCGATAGGCTCGATCTAGATGCAATGGCAGAAGCCAGTCGGCGTCAGGCTGAGACGTTTGCCTGGGATCAAATTCGAGCCCGGTTGAGTTCCCTCTACAATGACCTTGTCTGAGACTGAGCAATTCATGGAAAACAAGGATGGATCCAACTCGAAGATGAAGATCCTGCTGCTGGTGAACAGTCATCTACCTTCTATAGGTGGAAGAGAGCTGGTGGTCCATAACCTCGCCATGCAGTACCTGAATTACGGGCATACCGTAACAGTAGCCGGGATGGCCGGCTTGATGCGCAATCGACATATCCGATTCGCATATCCCGTTTCACGCTGGCCAGTCGTGCCCCGTTGGCCACTCGCGAGTCAATTGGTTTTTGGTGCGCTGCACGCCATCTCTCACCGCTACGATGTCATTCATGCTCATGCAACGTATCCAATCGGATACGTCGCGCTGCGACTTCGCACGTTCTTTCGTGCGCCCATCGTCGTTACACCGCACGGTGAGGACATCAACATCGTTGAATCCATACAGTTCGGCCAGCGGCGAGATCCTCGGCAGCGCCCACTCATTGAGTCGACTGTTCAAAGAGCGGATGCAACTACAGCAATTAGCGAAACTGTTCACGCATCGCTGTTGGATGCCGGAGCCTCCGAGTCATCAATTCACGATATTGCCAATGGCGTGGACATGAAGCGGTTTGCCCAACCTGCAGCAGATTCCGTTGCAGAGCGATTTGGATTGCCACGCGGCGTGCCGCTGGTGGTATCCATTGGAAACTATCATGAGCGAAAGGGTCACAACATCCTTGTTGATGCCGTGGCAGCGGCGAACTCGAGGGGACAAAAACTGGGTCTGATCATTGTTGGTCGTACGTCAACTGCATTCTGCGAAGAGGTTAGCGCCAGAGGTCTTGGGGGGTTCATCAAGTTTGGCGGTGTTCTGCCAGTGCCTGACTGGCAAGGGGCTGCACCCGATCCTTTGGCGGAATTATTGGTTTCGTCACACATCTATGTTTCATCCAGTGTCGGCGAAGGTGCCGAAGGCTTGTCGCTAGCTCTCCTTGAAGGTATGGCGGCAGGAGCGTGTCCGATAGTGACGGACATCTCCGGAAACCGCGATATCGTTCAGGACGGCGTTAATGGCCGTGTCGTACCACCGGCTGATGCAGGGGCGCTGGCTGATGCGTTGTGTGATCTGCTGAGAGATGAGGTCACTCGACAGAGGCTCGCTGTGGCAGCGCGCAAGACCGCGGGTCGATTCAGCTGGGCTGCGGTGGCTGAAGAATATCTCGCGTTGTACCGTCGGCTGATCACACGTTAAGTCTGGAATACTGCCTACTCCTCGCCCCGGACAATGCAAATGGCCGTGGTTGTCTCGCCCAGAACTCAGGGATGCATCCCTCTAGCACAAAGCGGGATTTGATGAATCGGCCCTTTCTGGGCTCCACCTGAGTCGGCGTGAGGTTTTCTCCGTCTGCCCAATCTGGGAGACTCTCCAACCGGCTACGAACTGAGGAGCGCGTTGAAATGCTGACCTTTGCAGACCCCCTGCGGCGAGCGCTGCAGATTGCTGCGGATCGAACGGCGGTTATTGATGGTGATCGGTCATTCACCTATACCGAGTTCAACAACCGCTGTGAGCGTCTGGCAGGCGGGTTGTACGGCCTGGGTCTGAAAGCGGGCGACCGGGTCGCCATTCTCGCCGGGAACAGCCATGCCTATATCGAAACTTATGTCGGCGTGCCGGCGGCGGGTCTCGTGGTGGTACCTCTGAACACACGGCATGCAGAACCGGAATTGCAATACGCGCTGGAAGATTCTGCGACCAGCGTCCTCATCACTGACCGGGAGCCTGGAGTCCTGGCTTCGGCGGTGGGGCGCGTAATCCGTGTCGGTCCGGAATACGAAGCGCTGTTGGCCGGAGCAACGGCGCGCCTTCTCGGCACGGGGATCTCTGAAGATACGCTGGCCGGTCTGTTTTACACCGGCGGAACCACGGGCAAATCGAAAGGTGTGATGCTGTCGCACCGGAACCTGATTGCCAACACCTATCACTGGCTGACCTCGGCGCCGCAGGATGCAAGTGATGTCATGCTGGTCATGGCGCCGCTGTTTCACGCTGCGGGTTCCAACGGAGTGCTGGCTTCGATCTGGACGGGCGGTGTGCAAATTCCGTTGGCGACGTTTGATGCAGCGGCTGCGCTGAATGTGATGGAAAAATACAGCACCACCGTGACGCTGGGTGTGCCCACGATGTTGTCTGCTTTGGCCGAAGAGCAGCTGGTTCGTCCACGCCATGTGAGCAGCATGCGTGTCATCGCCCACGGAGGTTCGCCGATAGCGACAGAGGTTGCGCGTCGGACCTCGATGGCCTTCCCCGGTGCTGAGCTGGTGCATGTTTATGGTGCCACCGAGTTGTCGCCACTAACGACAGTGTTACGTCATGAAGAGACCTGGCTCGATAGTGATCGTGCACGCTCGTGTGGCCAGTCCATCGTTGGCACGGATGTGCGAATTCTGGATACCGCAGGCCGCGAGTTGCCGCGTCGCGACATCGGCGAGGTGGTGGTGCGCGGGCCACATGTCATGCTCGGTTACTGGAACAAACCAGAGCAGACTGCAGCCGTGCTGAAGGACGGCTCCTATTGGACCGGCGACCTCGGCTTCATGGACGAAGAGGGCTATGTCTTTCTCGTCGACCGCAGCAAGGACATGATCGTCAGTGGCGGCGAAAATGTGTACTGCACGGAAGTTGAGGAAGTCCTCTTCAAACATCCGGCGGTGCTCGAAGCGGCGGCTTTCGGTGTTCCGGATGACAAATGGGGTGAGGCGGTTTATGCCGTCGTCGTGCCACGCGCCGAACATGGCAATGTTGATCCCCAGGACATCATCCGCTTCTGCAGGGAGCACATTGCGGGTTACAAAGTGCCCAAGGGCATCGACATCCGCCAGGAACCATTGCCAAAGTCAGGACCAGGCAAGGTACTGAAGCGCGAATTGCGTGCACCGTTCTGGGAAGGCCGGGATCGAAGTGTCAACTGAACCCGTTCAAAGAAAACAACCCAAGGAAGATCTGATAAATCAGATCTTCCTTGGTGGTGCAGGGATGCACCACCATTTTTAGTGCGTTAAACGCACTGAAAATGCGAGGAACACGCAGTGTTCCGAACCCCGCACTTCGTTTAAGCGAAGTGCTTGGACATGATCGATTCGCAGGAGCGAATTGATCAGAATTAACCTAAAGGAGAAGACTGTGTCTGCCATTGAAACTGCTCGAGCCACTCTGGCTGCGAATATCGGCAAAACAAGCCAGCCCACCGACTGGTTTGAAATCACCCAGGATCGAATCAACCTGTTTGCCGATGCAACGCTCGATCATCAGTGGATTCACATTGATCCGGAACGCGCGAAAAGTGGTCCGTTCGGCAAGGCCATCGCGCATGGGCAGTTGACCATGTCGATCATGAGCTTCCTTCCAGGCGGCGAAGGCGTCGGTTTGCCAAAGGTCGAAGGCATGAAACTCGGCATCAATTACGGCTGGAACAAGGTCCGTTTCCCGTCCCCGGTTGCGGTCGGCGCCAGGATTCGGACCCGGGGGATGCTCAAGGAAGTGAGCGTCAAAGGCAACATGATCGAAGTTGTCAATGAACTGACGCTTGAGGTTGAGGGGCAGGACAAACCAGCGTGTGTTGCCGAATCTGTGTTGCGCCTGGTGTTTTAACTGACAAACGCACGGGTGAGTCAGCGGTCGTCTTTCGATGATCGTTGTTGTGTGAAAATCCTGGCTATGGAGCACGCATGGAAATTGGCGTTTGTGTGGCATCCCACATTGGGGATATCGGCTACATCGAGAGGGCTGAAGCGCTCGGTTATTCCCATGCGTGGTGCGCCGATTCACAGATGTTGTGGTCGGATTGTTACGCGACGCTTGCCGTTGCGGCAACCCGCACGTCACGCATCAATCTGGGGACCGGCGTTGCAGTGACGGGTACGAGACCGGCGCCAGTCAATGCCGCGGGGATCGCGACGATCAATGCGCTGGCACCAGGCCGGACGTTTTTCGGTGTTGGCGCTGGTAACACCGCCATGCGGGTGATGGGCAAGGCGCCGCATCGCCTGGCGGAATATGACACCTACCTTTCGACCATGCGTCCTCTGCTCGCAGGTCAGGAGGCGATGTGGGAAGGCCGGCCGATACGGCACATCATGCGGGACAAGGGGTTCGTCAATTTCGAGTCACCGATTCCAATGTATGTTTCCGGCTTTGGGCCGAAGTCGCTGGCGCTGGCAGGAAAACATGGCGATGGGGCGGTGGTCGCCATGGCCGCACACCCAGCGGCGATGTCGAGCATCTGGCACATGATCGAGTCGGGTGCAAACGCCGCCGGCCGAATACTCGATCGAAGCAACTTCAAGATTACTGCGCTCACGACCATGGTGATTCTTGAAGATGGTGAGCCCGTCGATAGTCCCCGGGTCAAGGCACAATGCGGAGCGATGGCCATGGCGGCCGTCCATTACAGTTATGATCAGTGGCGCAACTTCGGGTTCGAGCCGCCGAATGCACTGCATGGCATCTGGGAAGATTATTCAACGCTGCTGGAGAGTTACCCGGAGGAGCGCCGTCATCAGCGTATTCATGGAGGCCACAATTGCTGGGTGTTGCCCGAAGAAGAGCAGTTCCTGACACCCGGCGTGCTGCAGGCCAGTGCGATGATCGGTACTGCAGATCAACTGCGTGATCGCCTGGCCGGACTTGAGTTGGCCGGATTGTCACAAGTCATGATCCTGCCGAATTTTGATACACGATTTGATGTCCTCGAGGACGTCGCCAGAGAATTGATCGGAAAAGTATGATGTTCACTTACCTGAATCCCACCGTGCGAGGCAAGCTGATCGCCGATGGCAAACTATGGCGAATCGATGAAGAAGGTCAGCGCATCGACACCGATATACCCATTCAATTCGGCGCGCGGGCCATCAATATTCTTGGGCCGATTCCGTTGCCGATTCATCTCCCGTCGGCGCATCTCACCGTGCAGTGGTACGCCACAGTTCGCAGCACGGAGCTTGGGCAGGTAGAAATGCTGGCCGGCGAGTTGAGGGAGCGGGGCGGGCAGCATCTGTTCTCGCACCTGGCGTCCTTCATGGCAGTCAACAGTGTGCTGAAGATCGGTGATCCCGGTGAGAATCCACTGCTGCGTGTGCATTCGAATTGCCTGACCGGTGATGTGTTTGGCTCGGAGCGGTGCGAGTGTGGCCCGCAGCTCCATGGCGCCATCGAGCGCATCGCGGCAGATCCGCAGGGTGGGTATCTGATTTACATGGCCGGTCACGAAGGGCGAGGCATCGGGCTTTGGGCGAAAGCGGCAACCTATCTCCTGCAGGATGGTGGTGAAAACACGTATCAGGCGAATCGAACGCTTGGGTTGCCTGAAGATTCCCGGGATTTCAGCGATGCTGCGTCACTCATCAAACACTTCGTTGGCAATCGCCCGATGCGGTTACTGACGAACAACCCGAAGAAGCTTGATGATCTGTCTGAATATGGTCTGACTCACATCACGCCGCAGAAGCATGTCACCGGCGTCAGCGACTGGAACAAACGCTACCTCAACGCAAAACGAAGCTGGGGGCATCAGCTTTCCGAGGATGACCTGGACTAGTCTTGATTCGACAAAGGTCTCTGGAGGGACCGGTCTCTTGTAGGAGCTGTCTCCTGATCGCGATAGGGTTCGCGCTCAGGAGAGCGCTCCTACAACGATGGTCTTCGAGAGATTGTAGGAGGGTTCGCGCTCAGGAGAGCGCTCCTACAACGATGGTCTTCGAGAGATTGTAGGAGCGGTCTCCAGACCGCGATAGGGCGTGCAAGTCGCGTCAGAGTCGCCACGTTGCAGGTGCCGCTGAGATCGAAGCGCAGACGAAATCCGGAGGGACGTCAAGCCGTCAGGTTGCCGCGTCAGTTTGCTGCCCACCAAGCGGTCGTGATCAGCAAGATGGTGCCTGTTCCCGCCAACCATTGTCCGAACATCCCGATGTGTCTGGTGTTCCACCTTCCGTAGAGAAATCCTGCTGCAAATCCGTAGGCAAATCCAAACAGGTGCCCAAAGAGGTCGGTGTTTTCGCCGCTTGTGCCGGTGAATGCAACCATTGCAATGGCTGCAAATGCCGGGGCGAATCGCCTGCGTCTGTTGTCACTGACGAAGTACCCACGCTGCCAGGCATAGGCGCCGATGATTCCGAGTGCAGCGAACACGGCAGTTGACGCTCCCAGCGCTCGAAAGTCATCGGCTTGAACAAACGCAGACGTGAGATTTGCCACACCGGCACAGAGCACAGCCAGAAGCCAACCCACACCAGCGCCGAGCGATCGTGCCAGCAGGTATCCGAATGCACCGCCAAACAGACTGTTGCCAGCAACATGACCGAGATCTGCGTGCAGGGTTAGCGCCGTAATCACCTGCCACCAGGCGCCGTCGCGCACTGCTGCGGCATGCAGCGCACCAGTATCCCGCAGGTGTTGCAGACCAAGCTGCCCCTCAAGCCAGGGCAGCATCCAGATGACACCAAGAAAGCCGATGACGCCAACCCAGCCGCTTCCGTTGCCGATGACGGGTACAGGGCGAGTCGGTTTGGCCTTGTTTTCCGCGAGATAGGTAGCGAGCTGACGGCTGGCCTCAGGCGCGTCTTCGGAGCGGACGAGAAGATGCCACTGATCCAGCATGTGGTGGGTTCGTTGATCGATGCCAATGGCGTCAAGCACAAGGGCCGCCTCGAGAACCAATTGCCGGGAAGGATGCTGCAGCAAACTCTCCCACGGGGGGGGCTCGCTCTCTGCAGCATCTGGCAATTGACTGATCAGGTCATCTGCCCCGCGACGCTGCTGATGTCCTCCCACAGGTGGGTGGTGTCGTTGAATCTGCGCACCAGGATCTGCTCCCCGGTCATGACGATGTGATTGATCGAGCCGTTGTCACAACCATTGAATGCAAAAGGTCGTGCACCGGTCGCGTGGGCGAGGATATGACCCACGACGCCACCATGGACGAATGCTGCTACCAGTTGGTCGGGGTGCTTCTGGTGGATTCGGCGCAAGGCCCGAATCAGGCGCTCCGTCAGCGCGGCATGTGATTCGGCGCCGGGTACAACGTCCCAACGCTGCTCGGCATGCATCTGCTGGAACAGCGGATGGTTTTCAGCAGCCTTGATGCGCAGCACACCGCCTTCCCATTCACCGAGGAACACTTCTCGCAGGTCGGGATCGATGGTCGGAATCAGACCAAGATGTCCGGCCAGAGGCGCTGCCGTTTCCGAGGTGCGCTGCAGGTTTGACACGTAGATCGCCGAGATGGGCTGGGCCTTCAGTCGCTCACCGACGCGCACTGCTTGTTCGCGACCATTGGGATGCAGCTCCGGGTCTCCATGCCCATCAACCAGCGGGAATGGATTCTCCGCCGTGGCAGCGCGGGACTCGCCGTGCCGCACCAGCAATATTTCGGTGGCACCGGGCGGTCTTTCGAAACGTTTCTGTCGGTATTCCTTGGTGGCCATTTTTTGACTTGTGGTGAGGACGGCCAGCACGATACCAGTGCCGCTGCGCGGATAGAACGTTGAATACCGACAACGGCTTTTCCGCCCGTGGAAAAACCGGCAGGATGTGAGTTCCTTTTTTCGGGTGAATCCTGTGCCAGTACTTGTCTACGACCATCCGCTGTCACCGTACGGACAGAAAGTCAAAATCGCCCTGCTCGAAAAAGGCGTCGACTTCGTGGCCCAGCTGCCAAACGCCATCGGCTCGGGTACTGCTGAATCCAACTTTGCAAAGTCCAACCCACGGGGCGAAGTCCCAGCCCTCGTGGACGGCGACGTATCGGTCTACGACTCGACGATTATTCTCGAATACATCGAAGACCGCTGGCCCACGCCTTCATTGTTGCCAACAGCACCGGGGGAACGAGCCCGAGTGCGCATGCTCGAAGACGTGCTGGATACTCACTTCGAAGCCATCACCTGGGGCTTGTCGGAGATCCGATACTTTGGACGTGGCGCGGGTGTCTTGGGTGATTCCATGTTTCTGCGTGGTCAGGAGCAGATTCGGGGCTGGTATCGATGGCTGTCCGATCAACTGGGATCGCGGGAGTGGTTCAACGGCGAGACTTTTGGTTGGGGTGATCTTTGTGTCGTTCCCTTTGTCAACGGCGCGGTTGGGTTCGGTGTCCAGCCTGAGGGCACGCTCGCACAGTGGCTGGTTCGCGCGAACGAACGTCCCAGCGTGGCACAGTGTCGCGTGGCGGCGGAGGCGGTGTCGTTTGCCAGCTCCGGCATCAGTCTCACCGCTGTCAAACAGGCGATGGATCAGGGATTGTTCAAACGCGAGTATCGAGACCATCGCCTTGAATGGATGATCAAGACGGGCGGTATTGAAGTTGTTATCGATGGAATCGCCAGAGGGAATGTGAGGTTCATGCATGTCTTCGACTGACCCATCTGCCATTGGCAAAGACGAGCTCGATCAGTATCGCAACAACGGTTACGTCATCAAGCGAGGACTGTTTGATGCGCAGTCACTGGCCGCATTCGATCAGCGCTTCCTGGATCTGGTCGAAGGACGAGTAGCAAAGAGTGGCCTCATGCAAATCATGCGCGATGTCATGGTCGTCAAAGGTGCGGTTGATGCCCAGTCTACCGTGCACGGCGTGAACAAGTTGTTCAGCTTCGAGGAAGACCCGGTGTTGCGGGGTTATACGCATCATCCCGGGCTTCTGGCGTGTGCGCGGGGACTCATCGGTCCGGTCATTCACTCAGTTTCAACCAACGTATTCAACAAGCCACCGGAAGTGGATGGTCGTCATCCGATGCATCAGGACCTGCGCTACTTTCGCATGCGTCCGGCGGACCTGATTGTTGGAACCTGGACTGCGGTCTATCCGGCGATGCGGGAAACGGGCTGTCTCTCGGTATTGCCGGGATCACACAAGGGTGGATTTCTGGAGCACGCTTATCCGGACTGGGAATTCGTCAACCATGGTTTCTATGGCGTGAAGGACGTCGATTTTTCCGGTCGAGTGCATGTGGAACTGCAACCGGGTGATACCTTGTTGTTCCATCCGCTGTTGATCCACGGTTCTGGCCACAACCGCAGCCAGCTCTTCCGGCGGGCCCTGTCCACGCACTACATCAGTGATGAAGCGCGGGTCCCCGACGGCAGTGAATGGCGTAACAAGCCGCTGATACGGTTGATGCCCTGACAGGTTGCTGAAAGTGCAACCTGCGCGAGCGGTCGAAAACCGCGACTGCGAAAAAGTCCAGGAAGGACTTGTTCAGCAACCTGGTACGGAATTACCTCGAGCCCTGACCGTCATCCACTTTCACGATCGAACCTGTGACCGCATCACTGGATGGACCGCAGAAGTAGAGCAGTGTGCTGTCGAGCTGGGCGGGATCACAAATTCGTCCACGCGGGAAATTCCTGGCGATATCGCCCATGCGACCGACCATGCCATCCATCATCTCCGAGTGGAATGCACCGGGGGCAATGCAGTTGACGTTGATACGAAAGCGGGACCATTCCACCGCCAGACATTCAGTCATGCGGGCGATACCGGCTTTGGTGATTGAATACAGCGCGGCGCCATTGCCTGCGTAATGAAAGCCTCCCACGCTGGAAATGTTGACCATACGCCCGGGTTTACCGGCGGCGATCAAACGACGTGCTACTTCGCAGGACAGCACAAACGGACCACGCAGGTTGGTATCGAATACCCGGTCGATGAGGTCGTTCGACATCTTGTGAGCACGTTGCGCGTCGGGAATGCCTGCATTGTTGACGAGAATGGTGACCGTGCCATAAGTGTCCTCGGCCTGCTGTACAACCTTGAGGATGCTGTCATTGTCGGTCATGTCCACGGTGAAGGGGGTGGCATCGCCGCCTGCAGCGGTGATCACTTGTTTCAGTTCGTCGAGTTTCTCCTGGCGACGACCCGTGATGACGACTTTCGCGCCAGCTGCAGCGAGTACCTGCGCAAAACGCCAGCCGAGACCGGAGGTGGTGCCGGTGACCAGTGCGACCTGGCCAGTAAGATCGTGAGAGGCGTTTGGCAATGAGTAGTCAGTCATCTTTATAGGTTCCAGTTGTTTGAGCGAGGACGAGAGTTCAGCTCAAGTCAGGCGTCAGGTCAAATTCCCCGCCGGTTTATTTCGAGTAAACTCGCCGCCCATGCGATCATCTGTTCTCCAGTCCCTTGTTGCGATGCTGCTGCTGGTTTTGCTGGCCGCGTGCGACGAAACGCCGACAGCGCGGACGCCGTCAGCACCTTCCACAGAATTGAGCGCATCGTTGCGTGCGGGTAAGCGCGTTATGGAATTGTCCGCTGCGGAGGTAACCAGCATCCTGCAGTCCCCGCTGCGTCCTGGCCTCTCAGCCTGGGAGCTGACCGATCCGGATGGCCGATTGGTGGTGGTGGCCGCCGGGTTCAGTCTGTTGCGACCAAGACTGCTGGGTGTCACCGCCAGCGAACCCCAGGGCGTCATTCCCGACGATCTGGTGGATGATGATGCGATGGCTCTGCTGATTGGCAGTGGCTTTGTATCCGAGTTGATGGCATTGACGCCGCTTGGCCTGCTGCAGATCGAAGGTGAAGTGGTCAGTCGAATCCAGCGCCACGGTTACACCCGTATCTTCGGCGTGGGTGAGAAGAAACTCGGCGTAGTTGATCATCTGCAGTATGAGCGAGGTCTCTATCCCTCGGCGATGCAGGTGGGTCCTGGTGTGATCGAGCATGGCAGGCTCGATATTTCCGAGCGCGATCTGGAGCGACCTGCCTACTTTCGTGCGTTGGTTGCCACCTGTGGAGAAAC
>CAMDVY010000046.1 GCA_945878745.1 Klebsiella pneumoniae
CGAAGTTCCTGAGAAGTAGCGAAGGAGCTCCATGACGTCCTGGGGAAACTGATCCACGTCAGCGGTGAGATTGCGTCTCAGCGCCTGGGCCGTGATCTGATCGGTGCCTGGTGCACGCCCCAAGCCAAGATCGATTCGACCTGGATAGAGACTTTCCAGCGTGCCGAATTGTTCGGCGATCACCAGTGGCGAATGATTTGGCAGCATCACACCGCCGGCACCGACGCGGATGCTCGAGGTGCCGCCTGCCACATGGCCAATCACGACAGCCGTTGCTGCGCTGGCAATGCCTTGCATGTTGTGGTGCTCGGCAAGCCAGTAGCGATGATAACCAAGTGCTTCGGCATGTCGCGCCAGATCAAGACTGTTGGCAAGCGCTTCCCGAGCGGTAGCGCCTTCGACGACTGGCGATAGATCCAGAACTGAGAGTTTGATGTTGTCGAGGACAGAGGCCGTCATGAGTGTCTAATTCGTCCGGGCTAGATCGCGTCGACCGGATCGAACGCCTTGTGGGACACCGTACCGGAGTCGAAGGACGCAGTCATTCCCTTGAAAGCCGATTGCAGCAGCATCTTGGCGCCGGGAAACCCGGTACTTGCGTCGACCGTGCAGATGCTCATCCCGACGACGATCGGTATGAACCCTTTGCTGGTCTTGAAAGAGCGCATGTAAAGACTGTCAAAAATGCGACGAAACGCTTCGCCGTTCCCGAACGGTGCGGCATGGGTGAGCACGATCGCAAACATGTTGGGTTCAGGTCGGGTCACGGTATCCAGAGGTCTGACCAGCTGACGAATCCGGACTGCAATGGCGGCGAGCAGTTCATCGACCACAGCAGTTTCGAATTGTTCGGTAATGATTGGCAGGTTCTGGATGCCCACCAGAATCACGCAGGCCCCACCACCTCGGGTTTCGGCGTGTTTGATCACACTGGCCAACTTGTCGAGGGTGTAACGAACGTTGCCGAGGCCAGTGGCCGGGTCAACCAGATCGGTGTTCTGCGTATCGCGCAATCGGCGACGCAGAAGTTGATTGTTGGTCAGCAGATCGTTCTGACGCTTCGCCAGGCGGTGTGCTGTGGTTACCCGTGCCAGCAGCTGGGTGCGCAGATTGGCCTTGTTCAGGAAGTCATCAGCGCCTGCAGTGAAGGCGTCGTTCAAGGCGTCCGGATCATCGCGCGCCGTGAGCAGCATGACGTAGGTGAAGCGATGTTCGAGCTCGTCCATCTTCTTGATACGGCGAGCCAGTTCGATGCCGTCCATGGTCGGCATCAACCAGTCGGCGATGACCACCTCGGCAGGTCGTTTTTCCAGCGACCGCAGTGCCTGGAGTGGATTGTTGGTGAAGCGGACGTTGTTGAACCCACCGGCGCGCAGTGCCTTGGCGATGATCGCGGAAGAGAACTTCGCGTCATCGACGACGATAATTGGAATGTCTGCCTTCGGCATGTAAGTTAGCGGGCTGGAACTACGGGCGAAGAGGCATGTTAGCAGGAACACATGCCGATGAACCAAACAGCGCGAGGAGTCAGTTGTCGTGCCATCTTTTGATGTGATTTCCGAAGTTGATATGCAGGAAGTACGAAATGCCGTGGATCAAGCCGGTCGAGAGCTGGAAAAGCGCTTTGATTTCAAAGGCATAGATGCAAGTTTCAGTATCGAGGACGAGTCTATCGTGGTGGCTGCACTGGAAGAATTCCAGCTCACCCAGATGGAGGACATTCTTCGCGACAAGTTGATCCGCCGAAACGTGGATGTGCAGTGTCTGGAAGCGGGAGAAGTGGAGGGCTCGGGCAAACAGAAGCGACGCAAATACAGCCTTCGACAGGGGATCGACAAGGACAACGCGAAAACCATCACCCGTCTCATCAAGGACAGCAAGGTGAAAGTGCAATCGCAGGTCAATGGCGAAAAGCTGCGCGTCACCGGCAAGAAGCGGGATGACCTGCAGGAAATCATGTCGCTGTTACGCAAGGCCGAGCTCAAGATACCTCTGCAGTTCGACAACTTCCGCGAGTGACACCAAACCCCGGCATCGGCGGACTCGATCACCGCTGGCGTGACGCCATTTCGATCTACGGTCGCCGGGAGGTGGCAGTACTGGGCTTGCTGGGTTTTTCTGCCGGCCTGCCTTACCTGCTGGTGTTTTCGACGCTATCGGTTTGGCTCAGGGAATCAGGCATAGCCCTGTCGACCATCGGTTTCGTCAGCATGTTGTCGCTGACGTATTCGATCAAGGTTCTCTGGGCGCCGGTCATCGACTCCATCCGCCTGGCTGGCCCCATTCGCAGACTGGGTGCGCGGCGCAGCTGGATGTTGCTGGCACAATGCCTGATCGCGGCGTCTCTCGCGGGTCTGGCATCGACCGATCCCACAGTCTCGCTGGTCCCCGTCGTGTTGTGCGCCTTTGCGCTGGCCTTTGGTTCGGCAACCCAGGATATCGTGATCGATGCCTATCGCATCGAGGTAGCGGCTGTCGAACAGCAGGCAGCCCTGTCAGCTGCCTATATCTTTGGCTATCGCCTCGCGCTGCTGGTCGGCGGTGCGGGTGCGCTGTTCATCGCCGAGTATGCATCGTGGCCAATCGCGTACCTGTCGATGGCTGCCTGCATGCTGGTTGGTGTGCTTACAACACTGTGCATTCGAGAGCCGGAACGTCCTTTTGCTCAGGCTCGAACAGTCGGCGGCAAATCCCGCTCTTTCGCCATCTGGATACGGGAAGCTTTGCTCGATCCATTCCGCGAGTTTTTCAGGCGGAACGGGTCGGCGCTTGCGTTGCTGGTACTTCTACTGATCGCGGTGTATCGATTGAGCGACATCACCATGGGCGTGATGGCCAATCCGTTTTACCTCGACCTGGGGTTTACCAAGGCCCAGATCGCCAGTATTGCGAAGGTGTTCGGGTTCGGCATGACCATTGTCGGCTCGGTGGTGGGTGGCATGCTGGTGGTCCGGTATGGACTGCGTGCAATGTTGCTGGCTGGCGCAGCGTTGGTGGCACTGACCAATCTCGCGTTTGCCTGTTTGGCGTGGTGGGGTGAGGCATCGGTGCCACTGCTGGCACTGGTTATCAGTGCCGACAACTTCAGCGGTGGAATGGCCAATGTGGTGTTCATCGCGTTTCTGTCCAGTCTCACGCACCGCACTTACACCGCGACGCAGTACGCGCTCTTCAGCTCGCTGATGACCAGTCTGGGTGGGTTGTTCGGTGGATTCTCAGGACTCGTGGTGGAGGGCTTTGGTTACACCTCGTTTTTCATTTACGCAGCGCTGCTCGGTGTGCCGGCAATGTTGCTCGTGGTCCTGCTTGGACATCGAGCAGCCGATCTCATGGCACCCAGAGATGTTTCCTCGACACCCGTTCTCCCCTGAATTCGACACTTTCCGCCTTCAACAATGACCGCTGTCGGGCCGCGGCGGCGGTGCCCTGGCGCGAGGGCATCAGGCTCGCATTCACAACACGAAACCAGGGAAGTGTCGAGTCGTCTGGCAACTGTGCAAGCAGCCGCCCGACATGACGGGCGTATCCCGGATAACCAGCCAAGGCAGCGAGTTGACCATATGTGCTGACTTGGCCGCGTGGAATCTGGCCCAACAGATGGTGGACCGCCGTTGTGAACTCGGGTGACATGGTGGTGGTTCTGAATGGGGCCTGGAAAGAGTGCAGCGATTCAATGCGGGCGACAGACACCCGTCAATGCCGATTGGCCGGACTCTCCTCGTCGAGTGCCAGCATGAAATCCGGCAGATCAAGAGGGCGATGGAATGCGTAACCCTGAATCAGATCGCATTCGAGTTCCTGACACAGATCGATCTGCGCCTGGGTTTCGACGCCTTCTGCGATCACTTCCAGCCCGAGGTCGTGCGACATCCTGGTCAGGTGAGTCACCATGATGCGACTGCGGGGGTTGTGTTCGATATCCCGAATCAGGCTTCGATCCAGCTTCAGCACATCCAGCGGCAATTCCATGATCTGGGAGAGTGAGGAGTAGCCGGTGCCAAGATCATCCAGGGCGATGCGCAAACCCATTTCCTTGAATTCGGCCAGCAGTGCATACGCGAGGCGCTGATCATGAAGAATTGTGCTCTCGGTAATTTCGAGTTCGAGCCGTTGCAGCAGTTGAGGGCTGTCGACGGCGTAATCGCGTAGCAGCATCGCCCAGCCGGCGGTCTGTGCGCCGAGAAACTGGCGTGGTGAAACGTTCAGGCTCAATCGCACCCAGTCAGCGCCGGCCTGGTCGAGTGTTTCCAGCGTTTGTACTGTCTTGTTGGCCACCCACAAACCGATCTCATTGATGAATCCATTGCGTTCTGCCATATCGATAAACTGCATGGGAGAGATCAGTCCCTGCAACGGATGGCGCCAACGCATCAACGTTTCACCGGCGACGATCTGAAAATTCCGGGTTGAGACCTGTGGCTGTATCTGGATGAAAAATTCGTTGCGACCCAGCGCCCGGGTCATGTCTCGTTCGAGCGAGTGCCGCTGATGCAGATTGGTGGTGGTCTCGCCCGAATAACGTGCGATTCGGCGTGGGTTGTCGCTGTCGAGAGAAGTCAGAGCCACCATCGCCCGGCGCAATAATGCAGCACCGTCCTGTTCACCCGGCTCGGAGTCGACATAACCAAAATCGAGCATCAGCGCGATGGCCTTGCCGTCGAGTGCAATGGGGGTACCCAGTCTTTCAAAAATTCCTTCCAGACTGCTTTCGTCGAGTGCTCGATCAAGAGCGAAGGCAAACAGGCCGCGCTCAAGGGACGCGTGGGGCACCACCGGATCTCCGGCGGCGGCGATACATCGATCGGCGATCTTTTGTGCCAGGAGCAGACGCTGCGTGCCATCGAGCATGGCCCAGGCGGTGGTTGCATTGCGTATTTCGCACACGACGATGCGGAGCTGGCGCGAACCCAGGGCCGCACTCACTCTGGCGCAGAAAGATCGATGGGTGAGCCATCCGGTTTTGGCGTCGATCTGCCCTTCGTGAGCCTTGCCGACGGCATCCCGAACCACCGTGCGAAGCGTATCGTTGGTCCAGGGCTTGCTGAGGAACTTGTAAGTCTGCCCGCTGTTGATGGCCGCAACTACGGCATGCAGGTCCTGCTCGCTTGCCAATAGAAGCCCGACCGTGTCCGGGTAGTTGGTCCCAACCCAACTGAGAAATTCGGAGCCGGGAGTTTCTGGCAAACACTGATCACTGATGACGACATCGACCTTGTTGGCCCCGAGCATTGATCTGGCTTCGGTAATCGAGCATGCCGACAGCAACTGGACATCCTCGTGACGCAGCGCCCGCTGGATCGTCCAGGCGAGGGCGGGTTCTTGATTGACGACAAGGATGGTGCTTTGCATGGACCGGCGATTTGTTGCGAGTGCAACCAGCAGTCTAGCAGCCTGTCGGACTTGAGCGATCGTCGCGAGCCGGGTGGGAAAGCTAGGACAGTTTTTCACGATTTCGAGGCGCATAGTGGAACTATGCAACGAGGAATCGGGGAAAAATGGACCGCTCGGCCCACCGGCGCAGTAGATCAGTCTCAAGTCCGACAGGCTGCTAGGGATAACTCAGCCTTTCGCCCGGCTATCAACCTGATTTCGTGCGCTTGCACTCACTCAGGCCTTGAATCTGCTTGTTCCGCCCCTATCATGTCGGCCTGCTGTTGGCACTCGGGGTTCGAGAGTGCTAACAGAACTGAATTAATCGATCCGGATCCATACACATTGGGAGATAAGCGATGAAGATTCGACCGCTGCACGATCGCGTGGTTGTACGCCGTCTGGAAGAAGAAAAGAAAACTGCTGGTGGCATCGTTCTGCCTGACTCCGCTGGCGAAAAGCCGCAACAAGGCGAAGTGCTGGCGATCGGTACTGGCAAGGTTCTGGACAATGGCCAAGTGCGCAAGCTTGACGTCAAAGTTGGGGACCGCGTGATTTTTGGTCAATACGGTGGCAGCACCGTCAAGATCAACAACGAAGAACTGCTGATCTTGACCGAAGCCGAAATCTTCGGCGTCGTCGAAAAATAAGTGCAGGCCCATAACTCAAGAGGAAATTCGCTATGAGCGCAAAAGAAGTCAAATTTGGGGATGATGCCCGCAGCCGCATGCTGGAAGGCGTAAACATCCTGGCCAATGCCGTAAAAGTCACACTCGGCCCCAAAGGCCGCAACGTCGTACTCGACAAGTCTTTTGGTGCACCCACCGTCACCAAGGACGGTGTGTCTGTTGCCAAGGAAATCCAGCTGAAAGACAAGTTCCAGAACATGGGCGCGCAGATGGTGAAAGAAGTCGCCAGCCAGACCTCCGATGAGGCAGGCGACGGCACCACCACTGCAACCGTTCTTGCTCAGGCGATCCTGACGGAAGGACTGAAGTCGGTTGCTGCCGGCATGAACCCGATGGACCTCAAGCGAGGCATCGACAAGGCCGTTGCTGCCGCTGTTGAACACATCAAAGGCATGGCCACCCCTTGCACCGACTCCAAGTCGATTGCTCAGGTGGGCTCCATCTCCGCGAACAGTGATCACGCAGTCGGCCAGATCATTGCCGAAGCGATGGACAAGGTTGGCAAGGAAGGCGTAATCACCGTTGAAGAAGGCACCGGTCTCGAAAACGAACTGGATATCGTTGAAGGCATGCAGTTCGATCGTGGCTACCTGTCGCCGTATTTCATCAACAACCAGGAAACGATGTCTGCACAGCTGGAAGATCCCTACATCCTCCTCTGCGAAAAGAAAATCTCCAACATCCGCGACATGCTGCCCGTGCTGGAAGCCGTCGCCAAGTCAGGCAAGTCCCTGATGGTGATCGCGGAAGACATCGAAGGCGAAGCGCTGGCGACCCTGGTCGTCAACAACATGCGTGGCATCGTCAAGGTGGCCGCCGCCAAGGCGCCCGGATTTGGTGATCGTCGCAAGGCGATGCTGCAGGACATCGCCATCCTGACCGGTGCAACGGTGATCTCCGAAGAAGTGGGCCTGACGCTGGAAGGCGCGACCCTGGAAGATCTCGGCACCGCCAAGCGTGTCAGCTCGACGAAAGAAAACACGACGATCATCGATGGCGCAGGCGTGAAAGCCGACATCGAAGGTCGCATCAAGCAGATTCGTCAGGAAATCGAGGATACCTCCTCCGATTACGATCGTGAGAAGCTGCAGGAACGCCTCGCCAAACTGGCCGGTGGTGTTGCCGTAATCAAGGTTGGTGCACCTACCGAAGTTGAAATGAAAGAGAAGAAGGCACGCGTGGAAGACGCACTGCATTCAACTCGCGCGGCCGTAGAAGAAGGTGTGGTGCCTGGTGGTGGCGTGGCCCTGATCCGTGCGCTGGAGGCAGTACGCAAGGTCAAGGGTGACAACGAAGACCAGAACGTCGGTGTGGCAATTGCCATTCGTGCGATGTCTTCGCCGCTGCGCCAGATTGCCGCCAACGCAGGCGCTGAAGGCTCTGTCGTACTCGACAAGGTCGCTGCGCTGAAGGGCAATCAAGGCTTCAATGCAGCCACCGGTGAATACGGTGACATGCTGAAGATGGGTATTCTCGATCCTGCCAAGGTCACGCGCACTGCATTGCAGGCTGCCGCGTCCGTAGCGGGTCTGATGATTACGACCGAAGCCATGGTCAGCGAATTGCCTGAAGACAAGCCTGCCGGTGGTGGCGGTGGTGGCATGCCGTATATGGGCGGCATTTTGTAACAAGCGACTCTTCGTCGCCTGAAAAATCCCGGCCCTGGCCGGGGTTTTGCTTTATTGGAATATGAGGTCGTATGAGGGTGGATGAGGGGCCAAGTGGGCCTGAGTGTGCCGATGTTTTTTCAATCCGACCTTTAAACCTTGGCATGCCGGAAATCGATTCGTTATAGTCTCGGCTTCTAACAATTAGTCTATGCGTGGGGGGACACAAGATGGACGCAGGTTTCATTGATCTTCTGAGCCGTTTCAGCCATATCCTGTTTGGCATCTGCTGGATCGGACTGCTGTACTACTTCAACTTCGTGCAGACCGAATACATGAAGGTCGGCGAAGCAAAAGCCAAAGTCGACGTCATGAGCAATTTGGCGCCCAGAGCCCTATGGTGGTTCCGCTGGGCGGCGATGTTCACCTTTTTGACCGGCGTCATCCTGCTCGGACTCAAAGGTAAAGGTCTTACCCTCGACATCGGTGTTGGCGCGACCCTGGCCACGCTCATGTTTCTCAACGTCTGGTTCATCATCTGGCCGAATCAGAAAATAATCGTCGGTTCGAATCAGCAGGTTGCTGCCGGTGGCCAGGCTGATCCGGCTGCTGCAGCAGCAGCTCCGAAAGCGGCTCTCGCCTCCCGGACCAATACGCTGTTCTCGGTTCCGATGCTGCTGTTCATGGTCTCCAGTGCCCATCTGCCAAACGGCTCGTTGTTGGGGGACTCCACCAACATGCTGCCATTCCTGGTATCGCTGGCCATCATCGCGGCACTTGAAGCCAATGCGATATTTGGCAAGCAAGGTGTTCTGATGACCATCAAGGGCGTGATCACCAGTGGTGTTGCACTGGCCGTCGTGTTGTTTGCCGTTGTAAACGTACTCTAAGGGGACAAAACAACCGTGTGACGGCCGCTACGCCGGTGGTTGTCGTTGGTAAGCTGTTCAGGGTCGATCACCCATCGATCCAAAAAGGGGGCCCGCCTTTGTGCGGGCTCTTTGCTTTTTACGTCTTGGCAAAGACAATAGCCCGCTTTTGCAAATACCCGGAATCCAACACCATGGCAGAACGAAGAGAACCCTCGACCGGCGGCGTCAGTAGTGCTGCTGATACGGGCTATCGGGCAGAAAGGCGTCCGGCCAACAATACTGCCGCGAGCAGTGGTGGACGGAACATAGGCACGAGTGTGATTCTTGCCATACTTGTGGTGGGTCTGGTGGCTGCTGGCTGGTTCATCCTCAACCAGAAAGACATGATCGATAAACAGGAAGGGCTGCTGGGCGAGGCCGATACCCGACTCAAGGTTCTCGAAGACCGGCTTCGGTTGACGGACGAAACGTTGTCCGAAACCGGAGATCAGACGAAGGAAAAGATCACGTTCTGGGAGTCGGAAATACGCAAGCTCTGGTCTGTGGTGAACGACCGGGACAAGCGCCTCATTGACCAGAATACTGCCAGCATCGGCAAGCTGCAGAAGACTGCCGAGGCCATTGAATCAGCATTGCGCGCCCAGGGTGTTCAAGTTGATCGACACGAACAGGGTATGGCCAGGCAGCAGGACCTCGTCGATCAACTGGCAGCCATGGAGTTGCAGTTGCAGCAGCTGGTTGCCTCTCAGCAGGACCTCATCTCCAAGCTCAATAGCCAGCGAGAAGGCCTGAATGCGATGAAGGGTGATCTGTCTCGTCGAGTCACTGAGAACGAGCAGGCCATCAGTGCCTTCGATGCCTACCGATCGCAGATCAGCAATCGCTTGAATGAACTGGAAAGAAAGATCGTCAGCCCGCCATTGAACTGATCTGCAGAAATGGCGGCCTGCGTCGTGAGGGCCGTCAATAGTCCGACGCGGACGTGGTGAATAGATTGCCGTTTCTCCGTCTGAGCACCACCGAAGTGTGACCGTGTGCCGTTTTGTGAGTTTTCTCACAGGCATACTGAGACGCATCGTAGTCAATGGATGACCCGATGCTTAATGGAGACAAGCGCCCGGCAATCTGCGTCGCGGAAGTCGGATTTGCGAAATTTACCGAATCGGCTCGAGCACTTGGTTGGCAGGTGCTCCGGCATGATGACGGCTTGATCGAAGAAAACCGAGAGCTGGTTGCTCTGGTGCTGCTGGACGATGAATCTGCAGCAGCGGGCGCCAGAGTCCTGTTTCAACACGCCCTGTTTGCAGCGCTCAGCGCCGATTCCGATGCTGATCTTTGCATTCCTGCAACCGCGGATACTGAACAGATCCGTCAGTTGCTCAGGCACAGCGAAGGGCACTGGCGACGCAATCTGAAGGTTACCCAGCTGGCGACTGAAGTCGGCATACGCCGTCAGCGATTACGTCAACTGTCTGACATCGGGACGCAACTGTCGACCCAGGTGAATCTGGACGCGCTGCTCGATACCATCCTGACCGAATCGCGAAAGATCGCCACGTGCGAAGGTGGATCGCTCTACCTGGCGGATCGAAGGGGTGAAGAACCGACGCTGGTGTTCAAGCTGGCGCAGAACGATGCGTTTGATGTCCCGTTTGTTGAGACCCGTCTGCCCATGACCTCTGCATCCATTGCGGGTCATGTCGCCACCTTCGGAGAGGAGCTGAACATTGCGGATGTTTATGCACTCGAGCCGGGGTTGCCCTATCGATTCAATCGTTCGTTCGACGACAAGATGGGTTATCACACGTCATCCATGCTGGTGATGCCCATGCGAGACCATCGCCAGGAAGTGGTTGGCGTGTTGCAGTTCGTCAATCGGCGTGACCGAACCGGAAAGCTCACGGAGTTTGACCAGGAGATCGTTGAAGTCCTGCGTGCACTGGCCAGTCAGGCCGCAATCTCCATTCAGCGAAACGCGCTGGTGCGCAACATTAACGAACTGTTTGAAGGTTTCGTCCGTGCCAGCGTGAAGACAATCGAACATCGGGATCCGTCGACCAGTGGTCACTCCTTCCGGGTTGCAGAGTCAACAGTGCAACTCATGGAACTGCTCCCGCAGTCCAACAACGCCCGTTTTCGCGGACTGGTTCTGTCCTCAGAGTCGCTGCGAGAAATTCGATACGCAGCGCTGCTGCATGACTTCGGCAAGATCGGTGTGCGTGAAGAGGTGTTGCTGAAGGCGAACAAGCTCTCTGGCGATCGATTTGGCATTCTGCAGTATCGCTTTGAATTGCAGCGTGAACGATTGCGTCGTCGCGCAGTAGAGAAGGAGCTTCACCTCCTGCATCACAATGCCATGGATATTGAGGTTGCTCGCAGGCGAGTGCACCGGGACCTGGAGAAACAATTGTCTGTGCTTGATGACTACTGGGATGCAGTCGTGAGAGCCAACAAACCCAATCTGCTTGAGGACGGTGACTTCCAGCATCTGATCGAGATTCGCGAAGAACGATTCCTGGATCTGGACGGCACAATCAGCGGGCTCATTGATGACAATGATCTATTGGCGCTGTCCGTCCGGCGTGGTTCGCTGACACCGGCGGAGCGTCGTGAAATTCAGTCGCACGTGGTGCACACCAGAGAGTTCTTGTCAGTGCTTCCGTGGCCAACCGAGTTGTCTGCGATCCCCGCGATTGCAGGCGCGCACCATGAACGACTCGATGGGAGTGGTTATCCGGATGGGCTGATCGGTGATCAGATACCGTTGGCCGCACGAGTCATGGCTGTGTGCGACATTTTTGATGCACTGACGGCGATGGATCGACCGTACAAGTCAGCAATCTCATCATCTCAGGCGGCCTCGATCCTCCAGGAAGAGGCACGTCGAGGATTGATCGATCAGGATATCGTGGATATCTTCCTGGATGCGCGCCTGCATGAATCGCTGATGAAAGTGGTGAATGGCTGATACTGCGGTTGGCTCAGGCCTCCCGGCCTGACAACCGTTCATTTCCACTGATCGAGGACATTTACATCAACGAGGATGTCGCCGTTATCCCAGA